>CAZLBQ010000092.1:0-15011 GCA_964557745.1 uncultured Anaerolineales bacterium | reverse complement strand
CTTCGTCCGCCGCCACGTAGCGCAGCAGGTCCAGGTAGTGGCAGCCGAGCCACGACAGGATACCGCCGCCTGCCTGGGCACGGTCTAGGAACCAGTGCTGCGGGTCGCGGAAGCGTACACCCGTCGTGATCATCCGCGCCTCCATCGAGACGAGTGGCCCCAACGCTCCCGACTGGACCACGCGCCGCGCCTCCTGGGAGGCCGGGTGATAGCGGTTCTGATACAAGACGCTGAGGGGGACGCTCGCGGCCTCGGCGGCGCTGACCACGCGCTCGGCATCCCGAGCCGTGCGGCCGATGGGCTTCTCAGTCAGGATGGGGGCGCCGGCCGCGATGACGCGCAGCAGGATGGCCGGGCCAAGGTCGTTGCGCAGGGCGGTGAGGACAAAGCCGATGCCCGGCTCGGCCAGCAAGGCGTCGAGGTTGGTGAAGATGGCTGTGACCTTCTCGCCCTGGGCAGCGCGGGCGCTCTCCAACGCCGCCGCGTTCTCGTCCCAGAGCAGAATGCGCTCGACTTCAGGGAGCGCCTGCAAGGTGCGCAGGTGGGCGAGGGAGTGAGGGTGCTCGATGCCCAGCAGGGCCGCGGTCAAACCTGACATAATATTACTCCCAGGTAAAGACGACGCCCAGCCAGTCGTCGCCGCCGCGCGCCATGTGCTCGAACATGGCCTGCGCCTCGGTCGCGGGCACGACGTGGCTAATCAAGTGGTCGAGGCGCAGCTCGCCTGCTTGCAGCAGCCGCAGGCAGGCGCGGCGGTTGCGCTGGCGCGTCCAGGGCCAGTAGGCGTGGGGCACGGTCAGCCCGGCCTCGTAGTTGCCGATGATGCTTAGCTCGCGGCGCAGCAACTCGACCTGCAGCCCGATTTCCGCCGTTCCTGGCGCGCTGCCTGACAGGATGATGACGGCGCGCTCGGCGGCGGCCTCCATAATGGTCTGGAGGATACTGGCGACAGGTGTACAGTGGAAGAGGGTCTCAGCGCCGGCGCCGCCGGTAATGCGGCGGATGGCGGCTACGGGGTCCTCGCGGCTGGCGTTGACGACATGGGTCGCCCCGCTCTGCCGCGCCTTGTCCAGCCGTGAGTCATAGAGGTCGACGGCGATGATAGGATACGCGCCCGACAGCCGCGCGAACTGGACCGTCAACTGACCAATCAGGCCGACGCCGAACACGGCTACCGACTCGTCAATCTGCAGCCCCGCGCGGCGGACGCCGTGCAGGGCGATGTCGCCAAGGGTGGCGAAACCGGCCTCGACGTCGGAGACGTCGTCGGGCAGCTTCTCGATGTACCACGCCGTGTGGCCCCTGTCGTTCAGGTCGACCAGCCAGGCGTCGCCGTGGTGGCCCGCTGTCAGGACGCGCTCGCCGACGCTAAAGCCCGCCACGTCTGGGCCGAGCGCGGCGATGCGGCCGACGGCCATGTAGCCGATGGGTTCGGCAGCCGCGCCGCTCCCCGGTGGGTTCTGCCGGAAGTAGTTCATCTCTGTCCCGGCGCTGACCTGGCTGTGGGTCACGCGGACGAGAATCTGGCCCGGACCGGGGTTGGGGATGTCCACCGTCCGAATCTCGAGGCGCGGGCCGGGGCTGGCAAAGAGGCGACGGGCTTGCATACTCACTCCCTTCGAGGTTGCAGGTTGAAGGCTAAATGGGACTTCAACCTGCAACTTTCAACCTTGTGCCGTCCACGGTCCGCGCAGCGCCCGGCCGGCGAGCCTACCTGTCACTTCGCCCTCGAAAAGCTCCAGCCGCCCATTGACGACGACATGCTCGACCCCGGTGGCGAACTGCGCGCCGTTGTCGTACCACGCGTGGTCCTGAACCTTGTCCGGGTCGAACACGACCAGGTCGGCGGCGAAGCCATCGTGGACCTGGCCACGGTCGGTCAGATAGTAGCGGCGCGCGGCGTGGGACGTCATGTGCCGCACCGCCTCTTCCCAGGTGTAGTCGCCGCGCTGGCGGGTGTGGTAGGCCAGGTAGCGGGCGAAGCAGCCCCAGCCGCGCGGGTGGGGGCGGCTGCCCGAGTAGATGCCGTCGCTGCCCGCCATGTGGGCCGAGTGCTGGAGAATGCGGACCATGTCCTGCTCGGTGCGCAAGCCGGCGTGGTGGGCGATGGCGCACACCTGCATGTTCGACTCGGCCAGGCGGTCGCAGACAAAGTCGGTCGGCGTCAGGCCGGCGCGTGTCGCCGCCTCAGTGACGCGCAGCCCCTCCTCGTCTGGATGGCCGGGCACCCAGGTCATCTGGAGCATGTCCAGGCGGCGCTCCGGCGCTTCGATCCAGGGGCGCAGTTGCTCGCGAATACTCGGCTGGCGCAGCCGCTCGACCGTCGGGCCGACACCCCCCAGTTGCACCCACTGGGGCAAGGCCGTCATCGCCAGAATCGTGCAGCCCGCCAGGTAGCAGTACGTATCGTACGTCACGTCGATGCCACGCCGCCGCCCCTCGTCGATGAGCGGCAGCAGGACGTCGGCGGGGCCGTTGTAGTGCGAGATGTGGACAGGGATGCCCGCCTCGCGCCCGACGGTCAGCGTCTCCTCGACGGCAGCGGCGACGTTGTCGCCGTAGCTGCGCATATGGGTCACGAAGACACCGCCCCACGGCGCGACCGCCTTGCCCAGGTCCACGAGTTCCTGGGTATCCGAATATGGGCAGGGGATGTAGTCCAAACCCGTCGAGTAGCCGATGGCGCCCTCGCGCATGGCCTGGGCGGCAAGACGCTGCATATGGGCCATCTCGTCTCGCGTCGGCAGACGGTTCTCCAGCCCCAGCGCCTCGATGCGCAAGTTACCGTGCGGGATGAGATAGGCGACGTTGATGGCCGTCGTGCCGTCGAAGCGCGCCAGGTACTCCGCGACGCTGGACCAGTCCCAGCCAATGTCGGGCAGGGTGTTGATGGCCGCGAAGTACGAGCGCATGTAGTCCATCGTCTGCGGACCGGCCGGGGCGAAGCTGATGCCGTCCTGGCCGATGATGTGGGTGGTGATGCCCTGGCGCAGCCCGGCCTCGTGCTGCGGGTCGGCCAGCAGGACGACATCGGTGTGGACGTGGGCGTCGATGAAGCCGGGGGCGAGGAACTTCTCGCCCACGTCGATGACCTGGCGGGCGGGCGCGTCGAGCTTGCCGACGCCGACGATGCGGTCGCCCTGGACGGCGACGTCGGCGTAGAACCAGGGGTTGCCCGTCCCGTCGAGGACGCGGGCGTTCTTGAACAACAGGTCAAGCATAGCGCATCTCCTGACGATGGATGACGGACGGCGGACGATGCTGAGCCGCTTGGGGCGGCGGCCGGTCGTCTATCATCCGCCGTCGCTCACGGTGTTCTCCAGTACGCCCAGGCCCTCGATCTCGCCGCGCAGGACGTCACCGGCCTTGAGGTACGTGCCGGTGGCGTCGCCGACGCCCGACGGCGTGCCGGTGGCGATGACGTCGCCCGGCTCCAGCGTCATGAGGTCCGAGGCGAAGGCCACGATCTCGCGCGTGTTGAAGATCATGTGCTCGGTGTTGGAGTTCTGGCGCAGTTCGCCGTTGACCCACAGCTTGAGCCACAGGTGGTCGGGGTCTACCACCTCGTCGGCGGTGAGCAGATAGGGACCCATGGGGCCGAAGGCGTCCTGCCACTTGCCGTTGAGCCAGTCGAAGAAGCCGTCCATGTCGCGCGGCGTGCGGTGGGCGCCGATGTTGAGGCTGCGTGACGAGATGTCGTTGATGATGACGTAGCCCGCCACGGCCTCCAACGCCCGCTCGACCGGGATATGCTTAGCCGTCTGGCCGATGACAATGCCCAGCTCAAGCTCCCAGTCTACCATCTCGGAGACGCGAGGCAGGGGGATGCTCACGCCTGGCCCGACGACGCAGCTCGACGGCTTCATGAACACGCGGGGTGTGATCTTCGTCTTGTCGACGCGCTGCCCGCCGCCCTCGACAATGTGGTCCTGGTAGTTACCGGCCAGGGCCAGGAACTTACCGGGGCGCGGGATGGGGGCCAGCAGCCGTGCACTGCTCAGCGGTCGCGTCGCGCCGTCCGCCGCGACGGGACGCCCTGCCGCCAGAAAGGCGACCATATCGCCGTCAAAGCCGGCGTCACGGACCTGGTCCCCCTCCAACACCCCGACGCGGGCCTGCCCGTTGGCCTGATAGGTGACTAGCTTCACTGTTCCTCCTGGAGAATGAGTTGGCTCGACTGTCGTCGAGGCTATTGGTGGTTCGCCGCCGGCGTTTCGTGCGCCTCAGGCGGGTTGGTGTTGTCTGGCCGAGGCAGGGGACGCGCCGGCTCGGGCGGACGGACGTGAAACAGAATGCCACTCGCTACCCAGCACAGGCCGCCGAGGACGAGGGCCGGCCGGATGCCGATGCGGTCGGCCAGGGCGACACTGACTAGCGGGCTGATGAACGCGCCGACGTTCATCAAGAGTGTGTACAGGGCCAGCGCGCTAGGGCGGCGGTCGTCCGGGATGACCTTGAGCAGTGTGTTAAAGTGGGTCAGGTTGAGGCTCGACAGGGCCATGCCGCTCAGCGCGCCGAAGACCAGGATGGGCGTCAAGGCAGGCGATAGCCCGACCAGAATGGGGTACACGCCCGCGCCGGTCATCCCCCACGCCAGCACCGGGCGGTTGCCCCACCGCTTGACCCAGCGCTGCGCCAGGAAGTAGCCCAGCATCATGCTGGCGTTGATGACACTCGTCAGCAGACCGATCCAGGCGTTGCTCGCGCCCAGCGAGCGGACGTAGAAGATGGAGTACAGCGGCGTGACCATCCAGAGGCCGACCCCGTAGACCAGGCTGTTGAGGACGATGCGAGCGAAGCCTGGATTCGCCTGCCACAACGCGCGCGTCGCCGTCAGGCTCAGGGGCTGCGCCGCTCGTGGCGCAGCGCGTGCGGGCGTTGCCGGGATGCGCAGGCGGGTGAGCAGCGCGAACCCCACCATCGACGTCGCCCAGCCGCTGAAGTAGAACGCCTGGTAGTTGAGGGGGAAGGCGATGGCGTCCAACGCCCGCCCCGCCACGTAGCCGACCACCGTCACCCCAGCCCCCAGGAGAATGTTACGCCAGCCGACCACCTCCGCCCGCCGCCGCTCGGGCACAAGCTCAGCGAAGATCGTGTTGAACGCAATCGTGAGCATCGGCGTCGGGATGGTCATCAGAAAGATGATGCCGACCAGGGCATACGCGCGGCCATTCTGAACGACGAACGGCATGAGCGCGATGATCAGGAAGCCCAGGCGGTACACGAACACCGACCCCAGCAGCGACGACCGCAGCGCGTGACGCTCGACCCAGTGGCCCGAGGGTATCGTCATCAGCGCGACGATGAGGGGCGGGAGCGAGGCCAGCAGGCCGACGAGTTGGTCTGACGCGCCCAGTCGGACGGCGTACACCGAGTGAAACGAGATAATCGTCGTCGTGACGGCGACCCAGACGATCTCCAGGTAGAGATAGCGCACATTGTGCGCCTCGTCGCTGTCCGACGCGCGGAACCTCCAGCGCCGATACCAGGCCCGGCGTTCCAGCATCAGCGCGCCTCCGCTACCTGGCGGGGCTTGACCCTGTCACGCCAGCCCCCACCAGCGGCGATAGACCTCCGCCACCTTCTCCAACTCGGTGATGTCCACCCACTCCTCCGCCCCATGAGCCTGGTCAATCGAGCCGGGGCCGAAGATGACGGCCTCCCGCGCCAACCCGCCATACGCGGCGGCGTTCGTGCCATACGGCACGACGGCGGGCGCGTGGCCCGACCACTCCGCCAGTTGGCGCAGCCAGGGGGTGTCGGGCGCCTGGTAGAACGGGTCCATCTCGCGGATGACGCGCGTCGAGACGGGCAAGGGGGATGCCCGCTGTGCTAGGGCGCGGAGACCCGTTGTGACGGCCACGGCCTGCTCGCCCTGGACCACGCGGCGGTCCACCGACAGGCGGCAGGCGTCGGGGACGACGTTCAGTCCGACGCCGCCCTGGATGAGCGTTACCGTCAGCGTGGCCGGGCCGAGGGCCGCCGCCGTCACGCGCTGTAAGCGCTGGTGCTCCTGGTCAAGCGCCAGGATGAGGTGGGCGGCGGCGGTGATAGCGTTCTGGCCGAGGTGGGGCTGCGCCGAGTGGGTAGCCTTGCCCAGCACCTCGAACTCGACGCGCGCCGCGCCCTTGTGGCCGTGGACGGGCGTAGACCGCGTCGGCTCGGCGACCATGAGCGTGTCCAGCGTAAACGGCTGGCGGCGGACCCAGCGCGCGAAGGCCTCCGCGCCCGCGCCGCCTTGCTCCTCGTCGACCGTACCGACCAGGATCAGGTTGGGTTCAGGCTGCTGCCCGGCCTGACGCATCCGTTCGACCAGGCTCAGCGCCACCGCCATGCTGGCTTTCGTGTCGACCGCGCCGCGCCCGTAGACCCGCCCATGCTCGATACGCCGCGCGAATGGGTCGCCGGGCATCTGCTCGACGCCGACGGTGTCCATATGGGCATCGAGGGCCGCCCAGCGCTCAGACCGGCCCCGCCAGATGCCGTAGACGTTCCAGCGCCCCGGCAGCACTTCGTCGCGCACAACCTCGGCGCCGAGTTGAGCGAACCAGCCCGCCAGGGCCTCCGCGAACTGGCCCTCGTTCGAGTTAGGCGTGCGCGGCCCGGCGTGGTCGGGCGACACACTCGGCACGCTGACCAGCCGCGTCAGCCACTCGGCGGCCTGGGTTCCGTCACTCATGCGGCCCTCCTTCTGACCCTGTCGCCATGCCGGATGAATATACCAACCCGCGCGCCGCGTGTCAAATTCTTGCATAGCGTCGATTTGCTGGTTGTCGACAAGTATTTGACCTTGGAGACCATTCCGGTACAATCAGCTTGTCTCACCATCAACACGAGGCCAGAGGGGTTCGCCATGCCGGACAAGTTCACCTTGCGCTGCCTGGACTGCGGGGCCACACAGCCCGACGCGGACGTCACGCGCTGCCCCCAGTGCGGCGGCATCCTCGACGCCGTCTTCGACGTGGACCACCTGCGCGACGAGTTCGAGCCGTTGGGGCGCGGCGTGTGGCGCTACTTTGACCTGCTGCCCGTCCACCAGCGGGCGAGCATTGTCAGCCTGGGCGAGGGTGACACGCCGCTGCTGCTGAGCCGGGCGTTCGGCCCGCACTTCGACCTGGAGGACCTGCACTTCAAGGTCGAATTCATGTCGCCCACCGGCTCGTACAAGGACCGTATCGCCGCTGTCAGCATGAGCCGGGCGCGCGAGGTGGGGCGGACGGCCTGGGCGGCGACGTCGTCGGGCAATGCGGGCGCGTCGCTGTCGGCCTACGGGGTGCGGGCCGGACTGCCGGGCACACTCTTCGTGCTAGAGAAAGCGTCGCGCGCCAAGATCGCCCAGATCCTCACCTACGGCCCGCGCTTGCTCGCCGTGCGTGGGCTGGGCGTCGACCCGGACATCGAGACGGCCACGTTTGAGAACGTGCGCCGTCTGTGCCAGGAGCGCAACTGGATGATGATGGTCACGGCCCACCGCTACAACCCGCTGGGCATGGAGGGCGTGAAGACAGTCGCGTATGAGATCTGCGAGCAACTGGGCCGCGCGCCCGACGTCGTCTACGTGCCGGTTGGGGGCGGCGGCCTGCTCAGTGCGACGTGGAAGGGGTTCCGGGAGTGGGCCGCGCTCGGCTTGGCCGACAAGACGCCGCGCATGGTGGTCGTCCAGGGCGAGGGCTGCGCGCCGATTGTGGACGCCTGGCGCGAGGGCCGCGATGTGCGGCCCATTGACGCCTGTCGCGGCACGATCTCCGGCCTCCAACTGGCCGCGCCGCCCGATGGCGCGCTGGCCCTGCGCGCGGTGCGCGAGTCGGACGGCTGGGCCGTCGCCGTGCCGGACGCCGTGACCTACCGCGTCCAGGGCGAACTGGCGGCGCGGGAGGGGCTGTTTGTCGAGCCGGCCGCCGCCATCACTGCCGCCGCCGTCGAGGTGGACCGCCAGGCCGGGCGGCTGCGCGGCGACGAGACGGTTGTCTGCCTCCTGACGGGCATCGGCTTTAAAGTGATGGACGCCGTCCAGCGGCTCACTGAGCACATCCCCATCCCCCTCATCGAGGCGGGAGACATCGTCGGTCTGCCGACGCCAGCCTGAGCACGGAGACTCGTATGCCCCGCATCGCCATCGGCGGCATCGTCCACGAGACGCACACCTTCACGCTGGGCCGCACCGATCTAGCGGCCTTCGAGCGCCAAGCCCTCTACGAGGGCGACGACATGCTAGCCGCCATGCGTGGCACACGCACGCCCGTTGGCGGCGAGATTGAGGCGTGCGAGGCGGCAGGCTATGAAATCGTCCCGCTGCTGTACGCGGCCGCCATGCCGTCGGGCATCGTCACCGCCGACGCCTACGCCACGCTGCGTGGCGGGCTGATGGCCCGGCTCCAGGAAGCTGATCCCGTTGACGGCGTCCTGCTCTCGCTGCACGGGGCGATGGTCGCCGCGGGTGAGGACGACCCGGAAGGCGACATCCTGGCGCGCGTCCGCGCCCTGGTCGGCCCCCAGTGTCCGGTGATCGCCGTGCTCGACATGCACGGCAACCTGAGCCGCCGCGCCGTCCAACTGGCCGATGTCCTGGTCGCGTTCGACACCAACCCACACCTGGACACCTACGAGCGCGGGCTGGAAGCCGGGGCGCTCCTGGGGCGGATGCTCAACGACGGCTTGCGGCCGATGGCGGCGCTGGCCCGCCCGCCCTTGCTACTCAGCGCCCTGGCGACGTGGACGCAGCGCCCGCCCCTGGCCCCCGTCCATGCACGAGCGCACGAGTTGGAGCAAGACCCGCGCGTCGTCAACGTTAGCGTGATGGGCGGCTTCGCCTACGCCGACACGCTCAACACGGGCATGAGCGTCGTCGTGACCACGGCGGGGGACCGAGCCCTCGCCCAGAGCCTGGCCGATGAACTGGCGCAGATTGCCTGGCAGCACCGCGCCTGGGCCGACGAGCGCGGCCTGCCGGTCACTGAGGCCGTACGGCGGGCGCTGGCGGCCCCGCGCGGCCCGGTCATCCTGGCTGACGTAGCCGACAACATCGGCGGCGGCAGCCCGGGCGATGGCACGGCTATCCTTGCCGCGCTCCTCAACGCGGGCGCACAGGACGCCGTCGTGGTCCTGGCCGACCCGGAGGCCGTGAGCCAGGCGTGGGCGTCGGGAGAGGGCGCGGCGGTCCGCCTGACGGTGGGCGGGAAGGCGGACCGGCTGCATGGCGACCCCGTGCTCGTGACAGGCGTGGTCGAGCGCCTGACCGATGGCCGCTTCACGAACGAGGGGGTCAACCACTTCTCGCAGCTCTACGGGCACACCGTGGACATGGGGCCGTGCGCCGTTGTGCGCGTCGGTGGCGTGCGGCTACTCCTGACCACGCACCGCACGCCGCCTGGCGACCTGGCCCAACTCCGCAGCCAGGGCATCGTCCCCGAAGCCCAGCGCGTCATCGTCGTCAAGTCACCCGTGGCGTTCCGGGGAGCGTACGGACCCATCGCCGCCGAGATCATCGAGGTCGACACGCCGGGGCTGGTGACGGCCGACCTGACGCGCTTCGACTACCAGAAGCTGGCGCGGCCCATCTACCCCCTGGATGCTATCGACTGGGTGGGAACGGTAGGCGACGATGTCTAAATCGGTGCTGACCGTCGGCGCGGGGATGGCCGGGCTGGTCGCGGCGCTCCAGGCGCAGGTCCTGGGCGCGGAGGTCACACTTCTGGAGAAGGGGCCGCCGCCCGACGGCTCGGCACGCCGTTAGCCTAGAGTAGCAGCCACACCCCAGTCATTGTCATCAGGCTCCCGACCACGCCACGCCGCGTGATTCTCTCGTGGAGCAGGAGGGGCGAGAGCAGCAGCGCGAACAAGGGGCCGACGGAGGCGAGGGCGCCACCCCGGGCGGCCCCTGCCAGTTGGATGCCCAGCAGGAAGAGGAACGACCCGCCACCGACGGTGAGCAGGAGGCCCGTCGTCACCACAACCCAGAAGCGCCCCCGCGCGACGGCTGGCTGGAAGGGTAGGCGGCGCGACAGGGCCAGGGTCATGAGGACGGCGGCGGTGATGGGCAGGCGGATGGCGTTGGCGACGATGGGGGAGATGGCCGTCAGGACCGGCTTGAGCAGGAAGACGCTCACGCCGTAGCCCAGCACGGGCAGCAAGAGCATCCACACCGGCGCGCCCGTGCGGAGTGGCTCTAGATAGCTCACCCGCTCACCCCTCGGTTTACCCCCACCGGCTCTCTGTTGGGTCAGAACCACCAGCCCGGCCACGACCATGCCAATCCCACCCAGGTGGCGCGTGTCCAGCGACTCGTGCAGGAGGGTCACGGCCAGGAAGGTGGTCACCAGGGGGTAGGAACTGACGACGGGCATCGTCCGGGCGACGCCAAACGTGGCGATGCAGCGATAGAACATCGTGTCGCCGATGATCTGACCGAAGAAGGTGGACACAAGGAGGGTGCCGAGCGCCCACCATGGAATGGTCGCCAGGCTCGCCCAGCCGTCGAAGAACGGTAGCAGAGTCAGGAAGAACACCGACCCGAACAGCGCGCGCCAGCCGGTGAGGACGATGGCCGAGACGCGGCTCCCCTCGCGGCGCAAGATGATTGTCCCGACGACGCCGACCAGGGCGCTGCCCAGCGCGGCAAACTCGCCGACCACCGCTCAAGCCCGCCGCGTCACGGGATGCCCCAGCCGCTGGGGTCGAGCAGCCGCTCGTCGTCCAGCGCCAGGCCGCTCATCTGGGCAACGACCGCCGCGTCGAAGTCAGGGACGTTGGCGATGCCCAGGGCTTCCTCTAGCTCGCTCAGCGAGCGCACCCCGATGAGGGTCGAGGCGACGGCCGGGTGCGCCAGGCAGAAGCGCAGCGCTGTCTGGACAGGCGTCGGGTGGCCGGGCAGGGTCACCGCCAGGTCGCGGAAGGCGCGCGACGGGCCTTGCAGCCCAGCCAGATGGGGCGGTAGGTGATCGGCGCGCTCGGTCAGCGCGCCCTTGAGGAGCGCCGAGCGGGTGATGACGCCCACGTCCTGGCGCATGGCCATCGGGAAGACCTGGGCCGCCATGCGCTGGTCGAGGACGTTGTAGGCCACCTGGAGGGTGTCGAACCTGTCGGTCGTCAAGCCCGCGAGGGGGAGATCGCTGCCGTAGCTGCTCAGCCCAGCGAAGCGAATCTTGCCCTGCGCCTTCGCGCGCCCCAGCGTCTCGACAATCACGCCGTCGTCCAGAATGGTCGCGTCCGCCCCGCCGTGCACCTGGTAGAGGTCGAGATGGTCGGTCTGGAGGGCGCGCAGGCTCGTCTCCAGCGACGCCCAGATATGGTCGCGGAGCGCCGCGCCACGCAGCATAGCGCCATCGGGGCCGACCACCGCGAACTTGCTGGCGAGGACGATCTCGTGACGCCGCGTGCGCAGCGCGCGCCCGATGACCTCCTCAGCCGTGCCATAGGCGCGGGCGCTGTCAATGAGATTGACCCCCGCGTCGACGGCGCGGTGGAGGATGGCCGCCGCCTCGCGCTCGTCGGGGGGGCCAACTTCGCCCGCTTGCGGGATGCCGTAGGTCAGGCCCAGTTCGACGGTGCCCAGGGCGAGTTCGGAGACGAGTAGGCCCGTCCGACCCAGACGACGCTTGTGCATAATCGTCAATGGTCAATGGTCAATTGTGACTTGACCATTGACTACTTTACCCGGTCTTTCAGCCCCTGGAGGCTGAAGTTGGGGCTGCGGAAGAAGGCGAACATCCGCGCTTCGTAGGCCAGGATCTCGCGGCCCAGGCGGACGACATCCTCGGCCACCTCGGTCGGGAAGGCCACGACGCCATTCTCGTCGCCGTGGACCAGGTCGCCGGGCCGCACCGTCACGCCGCTGACGGTGACGGGCTGCTGGGCCGTAGCGACGCCGAAGTGGCCGTGCGAGGGAACGACGCCAAGGGCGAAGGTGTGAAAGCCCAGCCCTCGGATGCCCGCCAGGTCGCGGACGGCCGAGTTCGTCACCAGGCCCACCCCGCCCAGCCGCGTCGCCACCGTCGCCATGCCGTCGCCGAAGATGCAGCCGTGGCCGGGGCGCGGCCCGACCTCCTCGGCCACGACCACGACCGGCTTGGGCGACTGCTCGATGGCGTCAAACATCGCCCAGTAGGCGTCCATGTTGAGGGCGTGGTCGGGGTCGGTGCTGGCGAACTGAGCCGTTACCGCAAGGCCGACCATGACCCCCAGGCCGGGCAATAGACAGCGAATCTCGCTGCCCATGTGCCCTTCGCTAGGCGGGCGGAGGCCAAGCTGCTCAATCGCGTTGCAGACGGTCGGCGTGTCGATGCGGCGCAACGCCTCGACCGTCTCCGGTGTGAGGGTGGGCATGGTCAGGCGACCGCCGTCTCGCCGACGGGATAGGGGTAGCCGATGGCGAGCAGGTCGGCGCGCAGGGCGTCTTCCCTCTCCGGCGGCAGCGACTCGAGCGGCCGGCGGTAGCCGCCGACGTCCACGCCTTGCCAGCGCATCATGACCTTGAGCGCCCCGGGATGGGTCAGGAAGACCTTGATGACGCGGTTGCCGAGGTACTGGAGTTCCTGAGCCGTCGCCAGGTCGCCCGCCTGGAAGGCCTCCCACAGCCGCACGAAGTGACGCGTCATCACGTTGTACGTCGAGCCGATGGCTCCGGTCACGCCCATGGTCAGGGCGGGCAGGCACATCTCGTCGGGGCCGGAGAAGACGGTCAGACCTAGCTCGATGATCTGGCGCATCTCGTAGAAGTTGAAGGCGGTGAACTTCATCCCGACGAGGTTGGGAATCTCGTTCATCATCTCTGTCACCATCGCCGGGCTGAGGTTGATACCCGCCGCCGACGGGATGTTGTAGATGTAGAGAGGAATCTGGGCCGCCTCGCCGATGAGGCGGTAGTGAGCCTTGATAGCGTTGAAGGTGTAGCCGTAGAAGATGGGCGGGATAGCGGCTACGGCGTCCGCGCCGATGTCCCGCGCGTGGCGCGCGAGGGCCACGGCATCACGCGTTGGCATGGCGCCGACGTGGACCATGACGGGCACGCGCCCGCGCACCTGGCGCACGACGCGCTCTGCCACCGACGCCCGCTCCTGAACATTCATCAAGATGCCCTCGCCCGTGCTGCCGCAGACGTAGAAGCCGTGGGCGCCCTCGCCGAGTTGGTATTCCACCAGCCGCTCGACGGCGGCGAGGTCGACCTCGCCCTGGGCGTCAAACGGCGTCAGCATCGCCGGCCAGATTCCGTGTAGCATAAAATCCTGTCTCCTTTGTGTGTTAGCGCACCATGATGATGCCGCCGTCGACGCGCAGGCTCGCGCCGGTGATGTAGTCGGCGTCGGGCGAGACGAGATAGCGAACGGCGCGCGCGATTTCTTCAGGTCGCCCCAACCGTCCCCACGGAATGCCCTGGCCGCCGGCTTGAATCTCCTCCTCGCTGGCGAAGGCTCGCTCGCCGGGGGTGTCAATCCAGCCCGGTTGGATCGTATTCACGTTGATGCGATGGGGAGCGAGTTCGTTGGCCACGGTGTAGGCCAGTTCGTTGACGGCGGCTTTGGCCGCGTTGTAGGCGGTCGAGGTAGGGGTGGGCAGTTCGGACATGACTGAGCTGATGACGACGAGCTTGCCGCCCTGCCCCTGGCGAACCATCTGACGGGCGGCAGCCTGGAGCGTGTGCCAGACGCCGAACAGCGTGACCGAGAAGGTCGCCCAGGTGTCGTCCCAGCTCAGGTCGATGAACGGTTTGCGGATGGAACGGGCAGCGTTGGCGACGGCGATATCGAGCCGCCCGAAGGCAGCGACGCCCTGCTGGACGGCGTTCTCCACTTGGGCCGCGTCCGCCACATCGGCCTGGACGACCAGCGCGCGACGGCCGAGGGCTTCGATGGCTGCCGCCACGTCGTCCGCCTGCTCCCGCAACACGTCGACGAGAATGACGTCGAGCCCATCCTCGGCCAGGGTGAGGGCAATGCTGCGCCCAATACCCCGCGCCGCCCCGGTGACGAGGGCGACACGCGCGGAGGCAGAGGTTGGAGGGGAGGCGGTTGTGGCGGCGGGTGAGATTGGCACGCGGACTACCTAGTGTTTATTGTCGACACGAGTATAACATACACGCGAAAAGTTGTCAATCCGCACTTGACACGGCGCATGAAGTGTGTTACTATCCCGCCCATTGCTCTCACCAACGGCCTCGGAGCCTAACGATGCCTCTCCAGTTCGAGCCCCTGAAGAACCGTGCCTTGCGTGACGCGATTGCCACGGCCATCCGGGCGGCGATTGCCGCCGGGCAGTTGCGGCCCGGCGACGCCGTCCCCGAAGCCCTCATCGCCGAGCAGATGGGCGTCAGCCGCAGTCCGGTGCGCGAGGCGTTCCGCAAGCTCGAAGAGCAAGGTCTTCTCGTCAGCTATCCCCATCGCGGTACCTACGTCGCCACTTTCACCGAGAAAGATGCGCGCGAGATTTACCAACTTCGCACCGGCCTGGAAGGTCTGGCTGTGCGCTGGGCCGTCGAGGCGGGCCGCGCCGCCGACCTCGCCGATCGCCTGATGCGCATTCTCGACCGCATGCGCCCCCTCGTCGGCTCCGACCAACTCTCCGACATGGCCGAGCTTGACTCTGAGTTTCATACCGCCATCATCGAAGCCTCCGGCAATGCCCGTCTCCAGCAGATCTGGCACGGTATGGACCCATTTGTCTGGATGCTGGTGGGCCTGATCCGGCAGGAGCAGGGCGGCGTCCCAACCCGTCTCATCCCGGAGCACGAGGAAGTCATCGCCGCCGTCCGCCAGGGCGACCCACGCCTGGCCGAAGAGGCGATCCACCACCATATCCTGCGCCGGCGCGACGTCGCGCTCCAGGCCTTGCAAGAAGACCTGGCCAGGGGCAAGGATGAATAACCGAATACCGATCTGTCACCTTCAGGAGGAGAAGACTATGTCCCGCGTCCGCGTCCCTCGACCCACCTGGCTCGTCGGTCTGCTCGCGGCCCTGGCCGTGATCGCCATCCTGGCCGCCTGCGCGGCCCCCGCGGCCCCCACAGCCGCGCCGACGAC
>CAZLBQ010000091.1:0-15080 GCA_964557745.1 uncultured Anaerolineales bacterium | reverse complement strand
TCCGCACCGCCTTCGACATCCCGCGCCGCGACGACCTCAAGCTGCGCGACTACCCAACCCTGGCCAGCGTCGTCAAGTTCGTCTACGACTCGCGCCCCGACCTCAAGCCGGCCGCCGGTGGCGCCCCGACCACTGCCGCCCCCGCCCCCGCCCCGGCGCCGGCCCCCGCAACCGCGCCCGCGCCTGAAGCTCAACCCGCCAGCGCCGATCCCGTCGTGGCGAAGGTACTGGAAGTCGTGGCCGACAAGACGGGCTACCCGCCGGAGATGCTCGAACTCGACTCCGACCTGGAAGCCGACCTCGGCATCGACACCGTCAAGCAGGCCGAGACGTTCGCGGCCATCCGCACCGCCTTCGACATCCCGCGCCGCGACGACCTCAAGCTGCGCGACTACCCAACCCTGGCCAGCGTCGTCAAGTTCGTCTACGACTCGCGCCCTGACCTCAAGCCGGCCGCCGGTGGCGCCCCGACTGCTGCCGCCCCCGCTCCGGCCCCGGTAGTGGAAGCTCCGACCGCACCCGCTGCGCAACCCGCGCCCGCTGAGGCCCCGCGCGTCAAGGCCATCGGCACCCTCGAGGACGCCGACCGCATGCCGCGCCGCGTCCCGACCCCGACCCTGCGCCCCAGCCTCGACCTGTGTCTCCCGACCGGCGTCACGCTGGACGAGAACAGCCGCGTCGTGGTCATGATGGACCAGGGCGGCGTCGGCAAGGCTCTCCTCAACCGCCTCCAGAAGCGCGGCGTCGTCACCCTGGTGATTGACGAACCGCTGTCCCAGGAAGCGCTGGAGACGCGCCTCAAGGCCTGGCTGGCCGAGGGCAATATCCAGGGCGTCTACTGGCTGCCCGCGCTGGACGTCGAGCCGGCCATCGAGGACATGGACCTCGCCACCTGGCGCGAGATGAACCGCGTCCGCGTCAAGAACCTCTACACCGCCATGCGCGCCCTCTACGACTCGGTCGCCGGCCCCAACACCTTCCTGGTGACGGCCACGCGGCTGGGCGGGCTGCACGGCTACGGCGAAGCGGGCGCCAGCGCGCCCCTGGGCGGCGCGGCCGTCGGCTTCACTAAGGCCTACAACATCGAGCAGGGCATGCGCGACACCGGCAAGGGCTGCCTGGTCAAGGCCGTGGACTTCGAACTGGGCCGCAAGACGGCTGACCCCGCCGAGCAGCTCATCGCCGAGACCCTGTACGACCCAGGCGTCGTCGAGGTTGGCTACGCCAACGGCCAGCGCTTTAGCGTGACGCTGCTTGAGAAGCCCGCTCGCGACGGCCAGCCCGGCATGGAACTCACCAAGGACAGCGTCTTCGTCGTGACCGGCGCCGCCGGTGGTATCACCAGCGCCATCGTGACGGACCTGGCCCTGGCCAGCCAGGGAGCCTTCTACCTGCTGGACCTCGTGCCAGCGCCCGCGCGGGACGACGAGAACGTCCGCCTGTTCCGCACCGACAAGGAAGCCCTCAAGCGCAAGCTCATCGACGAGGCCAAGGGCCGTGGCGAGCGCCCGACACCCGCCATGATCGACAAGCAGATCATGGGCATCGAGCGCAGCGAGGCGGCCCTGCGCGCCGTCGAGGCCGTCGAGGCCGCGGGCGGCACCGCCTACTACCACAGCCTGGACCTGCGCGACGGCGCGGCGGTCGAGAAGGTCGTGGCCGACATCCGCGAGCGCTACGGGCGCATCGACGTCCTGCTCCACGCGGGCGGCCTGCTCATCGACCGTGTCCTGCCCAACAAGGAACCCAGCCAGTTCGACCTCGTGTTCGACGTCAAGGCCGACGGCTTCTTCAGCCTCATCAAGGCTGCCAAGGGCATGCCCATCGGGGCGACGGTGTCCTTCAGCTCCGTCGCGGGCCGCTTCGGCAACAACGGCCAGAGCGACTACAGCTCGGCCAACGACCTGCTGTGCAAGATCAGCAGCAGCATGCGCACCTGGCGGCCCGAGACCCGCGGCATCGCCATCGACTGGACGGCCTGGGGCCAGATTGGTATGGCCTCGCGCGGCTCGGTGCCGCAGATCATGGAGGCGCTCGGCGTCGACATGCTGCCCCCTGAGGCGGGCGTGCCCACCATCCGTCGCGAGCTGACCTACGGCGGCACGCGTGGCGAGATCCTCGTCGCTGGCCGCCTGGGCGCCTGGCTCGAAGAGAAGGCCCCCAACGGCGGCCTGGACACCGAGAAGGTGGCCAAGGCCCTGGCGAGCCGCGAGCAGCCCTACCTCATGATCGGTGAGGTCAAGGCGGCGCGGCTGTACGGCGGGCTGGAAGTCGAGACCGTCCTCGACCCGAAGGTCCAACCGTTCCTCTACGACCACGCGCCTGACGAGGGCACCCCCTGGCTGCCCGGCGTCATGGCCACCGAGTCGCTGGCGGAGATCGCCACGCTCCTCGCCCCCGGCTACCGCGTCGCGGCGGTCGAGAACGAAGAGATGATGGGCGCGTTCAAGTTCTTCCGCATGGAGCCGCGCACCCTCTACCTCAACGCCGTCATCACGCCCGCGGCCAACGGCGACCTGGTCGCCCGCGCCTCGCTGCGCTCGATCACCAAGCCGCGCAAGGAGGGTCTGCCGCCCCAGGTCAAGGAGCACTTCCGCGCCAACGTGCGCCTGACGGCCCAGCCCGAAGAGAAGCCGACGGTGGACTTCAAGGCCCCCAGCGCCAAGTCGCTGCCCATCCTGGCCGAGGAGGTCTACCAGAGCTTCTTCCACGGTCCGGCCTACCAGGTCATCGAGCGCGCGTCGGTGGAGGGTGCAACAGCCATCGCCCTGATGCCGCACAACCTGCCCGCCAACACGAACACAGAGAACGTCGTGTCGCTGATGGCCCCGCGCCTGGTGGAACTGTGCTTCCAGGCGGCCGCGCTGTGGAGCGTCAAGACCCACAACGCCATGGCCTTCCCGCTGGGCATCGGCTCCGTCACCGCCTACCGCCAGCCGACCGAGGCCGAGGGGCGTCGGCTCTACACGGTCTGCACGACCGAGGACAACGGCGAGAACTTCAACGCTCGCGTCGTCGACGAAGACGGGAACGTGTACGTCGACCTGAAGGGCTACCGCACCAGCGGCCGCCCGGGCGAGAGCGCGTAATCGCCAGGCGCTTGTGAGACACACCACGGAGACACAGGGAGACATGGGGGAGCTTATGACAACTTCGACTCTATGCTCTCCGTGTCTCCGTGGTGTGCTGTTGACCGATACCGAGACGGCCATCCCCTGGCTCGTCCAATCCGCCGCCGACCTGGCGGACCTGGTCGACGGGCGCGTTCCCGAAGGGCTACTCAGCCCAGACGAGGCCGCCCGCCTGACCAGCCTGCGCCTGCCCAAGCGCCAACGCGACTGGCTGCTGGGCCGCTGGACCGCCAAGCAGTTGGCCCAGGTCTGGTACGCCGACAGGACGGGGGAGCAGTTGCCACTCGACCAGTTTGTAATTGAGAATGACCCGGACGGGGCGCCCGCCATTCGGCTGGACGGCGCGCGCGAGCGTCTGCCCGCCAGCCTGACCATCAGCCACTCGCACGGTCACGCCCTGTGCGCCATTCTGGACCTCGGACTGAGAATTTCGCCCGCTGAAGTCCCCAATCCCAGGTCCACAATCAGCGTCGGGGCCGACCTGGAACACGTCGAGCCGCGCGAGTTGAGCTTTGTCCTCGACTACTTTACGGCGGACGAGATCGCGGCCGTCCACGCCGCGCCGCCCGCCGCCCGCGAGACCCTGATCACCGGCGTGTGGAGCGCCAAGGAAGCCGTGCTCAAAGCGCTGCGCCTGGGGCTGGCGGTGGACACGCGGCGTGTCACCTGCCGCCTGTCGCCGCCGCCCGCCGACGAGTGGGCGCCTTTTGAGGTTTACCTTGCCCCGCAAATGACCAACGTGTCGCCCTGGACCCTTCGCGGCTGGTGGCGCGTGTGGGGCGAGTATGTCTTGACCATGGCCGTGAGGGAGGAATAACACCGTGGAAGCCTACATTTCCAAACTTCGCCAGCGCCGCGCCAGCGCCGCCGGCACCCAGCAGGACGCCGACAGCCAGCACAAAAAGGGCCGCCTGACCGCGCGCGAGCGCATCGACCTGCTCTTCGACCCTGGCACATTCAACGAAATCGATACCCTGGTCACGCCGCGCTATGACGTCTACATGGGCGGCAAGAAATCCCGCTACGGCGACGGCGTCATCACCGGCTACGGCCTCATTAATGGCCGCCACGCCTTCGCCGCCGCTCAGGACGCGACCGTCCTCGGTGGCTCGCTGGGCGAGATGCACGCCAACAAGATTGTCAAGGCCATGCGCATGGCGCTCGAGTACGGCTGCCCGTTCATCGCCATCAACGACTCGGGCGGCGCCCGCATCCAGGAAGGTGTCGATAGCCTGGGCGGCTACGCCCGCATCTTCGACGCCAACTGCGAGGCGTCGGGCGTCATCCCACAGTTGTCGGTCATCATGGGCCCGTGCGCGGGTGGCGCCGTCTACTCGCCCGCCCTCACCGACTTCGTCTTCATGACCGAGAACAGCTACATGTTCATCACCGGCCCGGACGTCGTCCGCGCCGTCATGCAGGAAGACGTCACCCAGGACCAGCTGGGCGGCGGCCTGATCCACAGCCGCGAGAGCGGTGTCAGCCACTTCCTGGCCGCCGACGACCGCGAGTGCCTGGCCCGCGTCCGCGAGTTGCTGAGTTACCTGCCGTCCAACAACCAGAACGACCCGCCCTACATCCCGCCCCGCGACGACCCGGAGCGCCGCTGTCCCGAACTAGAGCAGATCGTCCCCGTCGACTCGCGCAAGCCCTACGACGTCCGCCAGGTCATCACCAGCGTCGTCGACGATGGCAAGTTCCTGGAAGTCCACCAGCTGTGGGCCGAGAACATGGTCGTCGGCTTCGCCCGCTTGAACGGCTACGTCGTCGGCATCGTCGCCAACCAGCCCATGTTCCTGGCGGGCTGTATCGACATCAAGGCGTCGATCAAGGCCGCCCACTTCATCCGCATCTGCGATACCTACAACGTCCCGATTATCACCCTCCAGGACGTGCCGGGCTTCCTGCCGGGCACCAACCAGGAGTACGGCGGCATCATCCGCAACGGCGCGCGCATGATCTACGCCTACTCGGAAGCGGTCGTGCCGAAGCTGATGGTCATCCTCCGCAAGAGCTACGGCGGCGCGTACTGCGTCATGAGCAGCAAGGGCCTGCGCGGCGACCTGCTCTACGCCTGGCCCAACGCCGAGATCGCCGTCATGGGCGCTGAGGGCGCGGTGAACATCCTGTTCCGCAACGACGTCAAGAACGCGCCCAACCCCGAAGAGAAGCGCCGTGAGCTGGTGGGCGACTACGAGGAGCGCTTCAACAACCCGTACGTCGCCGCCGCGCGTGGCCTCATCGACGACGTCATCGAGCCGCGCGACACGCGCCGCGTGCTCATCCGCGCCCTGGAACTCACCTTGTCCAAGCGCGAGCGCCACGTCAGCAAGAAGCACGGCATCTCGCCGGCGTAAAAGGAATGTCTATGTTCAAGAAAATCATGGTCGCCAACCGAGGCGAGATCGCCCTGCGCGTCATTCGCACCTGCCGCGACCTGGACATTCGGACCCTGGCGCTCTACGAGGAGGCCGACCGCGCTTCGCTCCACGTCCGGCTGGCCGACGAGTGCGCGCCGCTCACAACCAAGCTCGGCTACCTGGACATCGAGGCCATCCTCCAGATTGCCAAACAGCGCGGCGTGGATGCCATCCACCCCGGCTACGGCTTTCTGGCCGAGCGGCCTGACTTCATCCGCGCCTGCGAGCAAGCCGGCATCACCTTCATCGGCCCGTCCAGCCAGTTGATTGACGAGCTGGGCTGCAAGGTCGATACCCTGCAGCGCGTCGGCGCGGCCGGGTTCCCGACCCCCACCCACTCCAACGGCGGCTTTGCCCCAGGCGACGACGAGCGTCTGCGCGCCGAGGCCGACCGCATCGGCTACCCGCTCATCATCAAGTCGTGCAGCGGCGGGCGTGGGCGCGGCGCGCGGCTGGTCAGTACCCCGGAGCACCTGGCCGAGGCCGTGCGCTGGGCGCAGACTGAGGCCCAGGCCGTCTACGGCGACAACACCGTCTATCTCGAGAGCGCCATCCTGCCGGCGCACCAGGTCGAGGTCCAGGTCCTGCGCGACAACATGGGCCATATGGTCCACCTGGGCGAGCGCGAGGGGTCCATCCAGCGTGGCAATCAGCGCCTGGTCGAGGAAGCGCCCGCCCCCTGCCTCAGCCAGGAGCAGCGCGAGCGGCTGTGGCAGACGGCGCTCCGCATCGCCGAACTGTGCGACGTGCGCAGCGCGGCCAGCATCGAGTTCGTCGTCAACGGCGGTGGTCAGTTCTACTTCACCGAGATCAAGCCCCGCATCCAGGTTGAGCATGCCGTCACCGAGTTGCTCACGCGCTGTGATATCGTGCGCGAGCAGATTCGCATCGCCGCCGGTGAAGCCCTCACCTTCGGCCAGGGCGACGTGCGGCTCGACGGCTGGGCCATGCACTGCCGCGTCAACGCCGAAGACCCGTGGCGTGACTACCTCCCCAGCCCTGGCCGCCTGACCCAGTTCCGCCTGCCGAGCGGGCCAAACGTGCGCGTCGATACCTACGCCTATCGCGGCTGCGACATCCCCGTCAGCTACGACCCCTTGCTGGCCAAGGTGTCCGCCTGGGGCGAGACGCGCGACGAGTGCGTGCGCCGCACGCGGCGCGCCATCGAAGAGATGGCCGTGCGCGGCGTCGAGACGAACATCCCGCTGCTGTTGGAGATTCTCAACGACCCCGACTTTATCCGGGGCGAGTACAACACGGCGTTCCTGCAGGGCCAGCGGCTCGACCGCGTCAGCGACGAGACGCTGCGCCGCGACCTGGCCGTCGCCGCCGCCATTGTCCACGCCGCCCGCTCGCTGGCCAGCCAGCCGGTGGTCCCCGACCGCTTCGCCTCGCGCTGGCACCAGGACAGCCGACGGCTGCCGAGCTAGGAGAGGAGACGACCTGATGCCGAAGATGAATGTCGTGGTCGATGGGCAGACCTACGAAGTCGAGGTCAGCCCCCTCCACGGGACAGACCAGGAATTTACGGTGCGCGTCGATGGCGTCGACGTCCCCGTCAGCGTGCCGCCCCTGACCGAGGCCGAGATGGAATGGATTATCGTCGGTGGCCACCCCTACGAACTGGCGGTGGACCACGAACTCCGCTGGCTCAAGTCGTGGCACGGACTGCACAGTGTCGCGGTCCACGATCAAGGGGCAGGCGCCATCAAACCGGCCAGCGGCGACGGGCGCGTCAAGGCGCCCGTGCCCGGCCTGCTGACCCGCGTGCTGGTGAACGAGGGCGACCGCGTCGAGGCCGGCCAGCCGGTCGTGATCCTCGAAGCCATGAAGATGGAGAACGAGATTCGCGCCCCGCGCAGCGGCCAGATCGCGCGCCTCGCGTCGCCGGGCCAGAGCGTCATGCTGGGCCAGGTCCTCGTCGAAATCGAGTAACCGGCCGGGTCAGAAAACACCGTCGGGCGCTAGGCGAGACTCAGTCAGAGTTCTCACCTAGCGCCCGACGTTTCTTCCTGTCGCGCCGACTTCAGCCGGCAAGGCCCTCCGCCGTTATGTCTACGCCAGCCGCTGCGCCTGGCGCGGCGAGGCCGCCCGCGACTGCTCCCACGCCTGGTGGAAGCTGAGCCACGCGATGTAGCCAAAGCCCATCGCGTACAGCATCAGCCACGGCGTCAGCCCCCACAACTCGCGCTGAATCGACAGCCAGACCATGACCACCGCGTACAGGGCCGCGCCGACCTCGAACCACACCACCGGGTCACGGGGCAGCGCGTACTGGTTGCTGCTCCACGTCTCGCCCGCCTGGCGGATGTTGAACTTCGGCGTCCGCTCGAAGCCGCTCTTGATGCCTATCAACGCTTCGAGAATCGCCTTGGTGTTGTTGATCGCCATGCCGGTCCCCACCAGGATCAGCATGCCCAGCAAGGTCAGCTTGTGCAGCCACGTCTCCTGCGCCTCGATGCGCGACGCCCAGTAGAGCAGCCAGGGGCCAAACGCGGCGACGATGATCCAGGGCGGCACGTGCAGCGCCGTCGGCAGCGTCGCGCTGGGCACCGCCGTGAGCAACACGACCAGCATCAGCGGATGCACGACGTAACCCGTCAGGTGCAGCGTCCCGAAGACCTTCTTGTGGACGGGCAGCGGCGACCGCCACAGGATACCCAGCAGCTTGAGCGCCGTCTGGATGCTCCCCTTCGCCCAGCGGAACTGCTGACGCTTGTAGGCGTTCAACTGGACGGGAATCTCGGCTGGCACACGCAGTTGGTCCAGGAACACGAACCGCCAGCCCGCCAGTTGCGCCCGATAGCTCAGGTCCAGGTCCTCCGTCAGCGTCTCCGCCTGCCAGCCCCCGGCCTGCGCGACACACTCGCGCCGCCACAACCCGGCCGCCCCGTTGAAGTTCATCATCAAGCCGTGGCGGCTGCGCGCCGCTTGCTCGACCCCGAAGTGCATGTCGATGGCGGCGGCCTGGGCGCGCGTCAGCCACGAGTAGTTCGGGTTGACGTGGCCCCAGCGCGCCTGGACGCAGCCCACGCTCGCGTCACGGAAGGCCGGTAACGCGCGCCTCAAGAAGTCACGCGGCGGCAGGAAGTCGGCGTCGAAGACGGCGATGAACTCCCCACCCGCCTGGGCCAACCCGTATTGGAGGGCGCCCGCCTTGTAGCCCGTGCGGGTCGGGCGCGTGACGTGGCGCATATCCACGCCTTCGCCACGCCAGCCCTCCACCAGTTGACGCGTGATCTCCTTGGTGCCGTCAGTCGAGTCGTCGAGTACCTGGATTTCGAGGCGGTCACGCGGGTAGTCGAGGTTCGCGCACGCGGCGAGCAGACGCTCGACAACGTATTGCTCATTGTAAATCGGGAGTTGGATGGTGACGTGGGGCCAGTCCCCCTCGGCGCTGTGGAGCACGTCTTCGGTCCGTCGCGCCCGCCTCAGGTGCAACACCGTCAGCACGAGGCTGTGGAAGCCATAGATGGCGAGCAAAATGCAACTCGTCACGTAGAGTAGGTTGATAATGATCATATGCTCCTGCACTGCGGTGATGAGTCTCGCGTCCATCACCGCGAGGGGGAGATGAATGAGGGCCTCGGTGAAGCCGACGACGCTCAACACGCGGCGGGACGGCCTATTAGCCGTCCCCGTAGTTGCTTCAGGGCGCCCCCTGTCTCCCGGCGCATACAGCAAGATGCGTACCCCACATCTTGCAACAGCGGGAAATTATCCATACTCCCCAGCGAGCGGTCAACTTTTGGTGGAAAACACCTAGCGCAGATTGGTGGGGCCGCCCATCCGAGCGTGGCATTCATTACACAGAGGGTAGACGACCGCCCGCCGAATGTACATCTGGGCCGGGTCGGCCTGATCGGAGTGGCTGACGTGGCACGCGACACAGGCCAGGGGCGGGGCCTGTAGCTCAGCCAGTTTGGTATGGAAGTGGTTCTCGAAGCCAGGCTCAGCGAGGGCCGCGCCGTGGCAGCGAGCGCAGTTGGCATTGGGGAGGGGGCGGGTCGTCCGCGCCGGCTGCTGAGCGCGGCCAGAGACAAAGGCCAACGTGTCGCCGACGCCCAACTCGAAGAGCGTCTGCGCGCGCCCCGTCAGCCCCACGCCGCCGTGACAGTCGATGCACTTGACGGGTGAGAAGGACGCGGCGGCCGACGGCGCGTCGAGGCGGGCGTGGGAGGCCGCCAGGGTCGTTGAACGCCCGCTGACGGTCTGGGCCTGGGCGACGTAGGCCGTCTCTGGCTCGGTGTGGCAACTGGCGCAGAAACTGTCCCGCTCTTCCAGCGCCAGCCCTGCCCCCGTGCCCACGCCAAGGAGGGCCAGGGAGACGAGCACGACGAGGCCAAGCCAGCGCATCGGGGCGTGCTACGAGGACTTGGGCGCGACAATCAGGGCCGTGATGCGCTGCATCTCGTTGGAACCGTCGGGGAAGGCCGGGCCGAGCAGGCTGAAGCTCGCGCCCGCCTTGACCTGCTTGTCGCCCTTGCGATCGGTCAGGCGGGCCAGCATGGGATACTTGCCCGGCGCTGGCGGCGTCCAGCGCGTCTCCCAGACCACCCAGACCAGCGGCGACGGCCCGCGCTGCAGGGTCGTCGGCAGCCACGTCTGCCCGTCGTCGAGGCTGACCTCCACGCTCTCGACCCCCGCCTCCCCGGCCATCCCCACCCCGCGCAGCGTCAGCTCGCCCAGCGGCGTCGGCTCAAAGTCGACGGGGTTATCAATAATCGAGTTGGGGCGGATGAAGCACTCGTTGGACCAGCCCTGCCGCTCGTAGTAGCCGAGATAGGGGTCGCGGACCGCTTCCAGCCGCGTCAGCCACTTGGGCTGCTTCTGCCCATAGCGCCCGGCCAGGCTCAGCCGCAGCGGAAAGCCATGCTCGCGCGGCAGTGGCGCGCCGTTCATCTTGTACACCAGCAGCGTATCGTCGCGCAGCAACACCTCACGTGGCAGCGAGGTGTGGTAGCCGTCGACGCAGCGCAGCACGACCTCGCTCACCTCGGGCTTGAGACCGGCCCGTTCGAGCAGCGGACGCAGCGCCGTGCCTGTCCACACCACGTTGCCAATCAAGTCGCCGCCCGCCGGGTTGCCGATACACTCCAGCGTCCGCATTTCCTCGCGCGCCGGCAGCTTCATAACCTCGTCGAGTGTGAGGGTGAACGGGTTGTTGACAAGCCCCTCGAACGACAACTGCCACGTCGCCGTGTCCACCTGCGGCGCTTCGCCGCCACTCTTCGTCTGGACGTAGAGATCCGAGTTGGGGGTAATGAACGGGCGGACGCGTCCGCCTGGCTCCTTCGTCGCCACAGCGGTCGGAGCCGGGTTCGTCGTCGGCGGGACGGCGGCGCGGGCCGGCGCCGTAGGTGAGGGCGCGCTGGCTGACGGCGTCGGCGGGACGGCGGCTGGGCCGGGCGTCTCGACGCGCGGCGCGCAGCCCGTCGCCAGGCTCAACACACCCAGGCCCGTCAGGCGCAGCATCTCACGGCGCGTCAAACGTCTCACAGTCCGTCCCTCCATACGAGAGATTATAGGGACACACGGCAGCCCCGTCAATGCGCCCCCTCCCCCCCTGTAGCGCTCGCCCTGTAGCGCCCCCCGTAGCGCCCCCCTGTAGCGCCCCCCCCGTAGCGCCGCCTTCCGTCGGCCCCCCTTTCACCGAGTCATCTCCGTCCTGCTCGCCGTTGACACCCCTCCCTCGGCTAGCTATAATTCAGAGAATAGATTACACACTTGTTATGTAGATTCCAGTCTCTTTGGGAGTACGCATGGCTTACCCCCCTGACCCCAAGCCCTCCTCGCGCAGTTCGGAAGAACGGCTGCGGGAGATGAAACCCCAGCGCCGCAGCTCGATGCTTCCCTTCGCCTGGCTGCCGGTACTGCTCATTGTCGTCGCCGTCGGCCTCCTCTTCTGGTGGCTGACCCAGACCATCCAGCCCGACCGCGAGCGCGCCCTGGGCACCCCCCCCGCCCTCGCCATCGGCACGCCCGCCGCGAAGGGCGCTGCGCCCGGCGCGACAGGCCAGGCCCCGACGGCGGGCCTCAGCGTCAGCGAGGTGCTGAAGAACCGCCAGCGCTACCTGAACGAGCCGATCAGCGTGACGGGCCGCTACCGCGCCCGCGACGCCTCCGGCGAACTGAAGGGCCAGCCCGCCGTCACCGTCAACGACTGGGTCATCAGCGACGGCACGAGCGCCCTGTGGGTCACGGGCCGCGGCCCGGCCGACCTCAGCCTGACCGGCGACCGCGACCTGGACACGCCGCTCGTCGTGGAGGGCACCCTCCGCGAGGTGGGCGGCAAACCCGTCCTGGACGCGCGGACGGTCATCGTCGCCGGGCGCGCCCCGGTGACGGCCAGTGGCGGCACGCCCGCCGCCCCCGCGCCGAGCGATGGCAAGAACATCCAGCCCGGCGGCTACGTCAAGGTCACCGGCACCGAAGGCGCCCAACTCAGCTTCCGCTCCGGCCCCGCTGCGAGCTTTGGCCGCGTGACCGAGCAGCCCCTGCTGCAGGACGGCACGCGCCTGAAAGTCCTCGAAGGCCCCAAGCCGGGCGACGACGGGCGCGTCTGGTGGCGCTTGCAGACCGAGAAGGGCGTCATCGGCTGGGCCGCCCAGGACTTCCTCGAGCCGACGGAAGGGCCTTGACCCGCACCAGCGCAATCCACACCTCATAGACAGGAGCCGGTCGTGATACGAATCGTCACCGACAGCACCGCGACGCTTCCCGACAGCATGGCGCGCGAGTATGGAATTGAGGTCGTTCCTTTGAGCGTCCTCTTCGGACAGGAGAGTTTCCGGGAGGGCGTCGACCTGAGTGGCGACGCATTCTACGAGCGCATGCGCCACACCCCGCAACTGCCCACGACGAGCCAGCCGGCGGTGGGCGATTTCTACTCGGTGTACGAGCGCCTCACCGCCAATGGCGACCAGGTGGTGTCGGTCCACCTCTCCAGCAAGCTCAGCGGCACCTACAACGCCGCCGCCCAGGCCGCCGCCATGCTCCCCGCCGGCGCCGTCACGGTCGTCGATACCGAGTGGGTCTCCCTGGCCCTGTCCTTCCAGGTACGCGAGGCCGCGCGAGTGGCGCAGGCAGGTGGGAGCGTGAACGACGTCGTCGCCGCCGTCCACGCCCTTGGCCCCAAACTGCGCCTCTATCTTGTTGTCGAGACGCTGGAGAACCTGCGCAAGGGCGGCCGCCTCAGCCCCGTCAAGGCCATGATCGGCGGGCTGCTGAACGTCAAGCCTATTCTGACCGTCCAGCACGGCGTCGTCGAGCCGGTCGAGCAGCCCCGCTCCAAGAAGTCCGCCCTGCGCCGCCTCCTGGAGATCATCGCCGCCGATGTTCCCCCGTCAGCGCCGCTCCACGTAGCCTTCCTCCACGCCCGCGCCGAGGCCGAGTTGGCCGAGCTAGAGAGACAGGTCCGCGACCGCTTCAACGTCGTCGAGAGTATCACGGCGGAGGTCGGCCCGACCATTGGCACGCACGTCGGCGAGGGCACCGTCGGTATCACCTACTACGTCGAGTAGGTCTGAGCCAGCCACCGTAGGACGCTCGGCGTGACATCCATCAGCGACACGAGGCGGGAGGCCACGGCCCCCGCCTCGTTCCCCCACACCAGGCCCGGCACCGGGTTCAGAGTGTGGTCCGTCGTCGTCGTGTCTTCGAGATTGCCGTGGTCGCTGATGACCAGCAACAGGTCCATCGTCGGGTCGAGGGCGTCCACCAGGCCGGCCAGCAGCCCATCGAGACGCGCCAGGACATCGTGGGCGAAGTGGGCCTCCCCGCGATGCCCCGCCATGTCCGTCGCAAAGTACTCGAACACCGTCAGAGCGTGGGATTGAGCCAGCCGCGCCAGGCGATGCCCGGCCTCCCGGGCGCTGAGGACCGGCATCCCGGCCACCCCCAGGTGACTCTCCCACATCTCGTTGGTGACAAAAGCGGAGATGGCCTCGCCTCGCGCCAACTCGGCCGGCCCGCGAAAGGGCAGCCCGGCCAGCCGCGCCGCCACCCCCGTCACCGACTGGCGGGCCGTGCCGCGGGTCAGGCGGGCCAGGTAGCGGGGCGGGAACGCGTTGGCGAAGGCGACCGGGCCGTAGCCCTGGGCATCGGCAAAGAGGTTGTGCTCGGCCAGCACGTCGCGGGCGAGGGGCGGCGCGTAGGGACCGCTGTGCCGCCCCTGCTCCACCGCGACGTTGACGCCGCTCCACAGCGTCGCCTGGCCGGTGCCGCTCTGGGGCAGGCCGTCGACGCCCAGGGTGGCATCGACGGCGACAAGGCAGGCTTCCGAGTTGGCCGCTGGGGGCGCGACGGCCGCGCGAGTGAGCGGTTGGCCGCCCAGCAGGGTGTGGAGAGCCGGCATCGGGACGGCCGCGAGCGGGTTGCGCGTGGGGTCCTCGTCGCCCAGCCCCACGCCGTCCACGAACAGGATCACAGCTCCCATAGTAGCGCGGCTACAGGCGTTCGATCAAGCCGCGAAAGATATCCGACTCGGTGATAATCCCCGCCAGGCGGCCGTGCTCGACCACGGGCAGGCCGCTGATCTTCCGCTCCAACATAATCCGCGCGGCGTCTTTAATGGGCGTGTCGGGGGTCACGGTGCGCGGGTTCTTGGTCATGATGGCGTCGACGGTCAGTTGGGCGAGCAGATAGTGGACCTCGTAGATGCTGAGGCTGGTCGCGTTGGACGGCGACGCCTCGCGCACGTCACCGCGCGTGATAATCCCCACCAGCGTCCCATCGCCGTCGACAACGGGCACGCGCCGAATGTGGCGCTGCTTCATGAGCGTATGCGCCTGGGGTAGTGGCGTCTTGGCGTCCACCGTAATCACGTCGCGCGTCATCCAGTCACGCACGAGGGGCTGATCTGACATGGCCGACCTCCTCCTCAGAAGAACTGGCCCAAGTATAGCATGCCCGCCGTCTGGCGCAAACCTCCTGCCCTGTCATAGGGTAACGGCATGCGAATTGATATACGTCACGTAGGCAGAGAACCCATCGCAGTCTCCATAAGTAGGGGAGAGTCATCATGCGCGTACTCGTTACCGGCGGGGCCGGCTATATCGGCAGTCACACCTGCGTCGAACTGCTCAACGCCGGCCACGACGTCGTCGTGGTCGACAATCTGAGCAACAGCAAGGAGGAGGCGTTGCGGCGCGTCCAGGAGTTGGCCGGCCGCCCCTTGACCTTCCACAAGGTCGACCTGCTCGACAAGGACGCCCTCGACGCCGTCTTCGCCGCTTCCCCCATCGATGCCGTGATCCACTTCGCCGCGCTCAAGGCCGTCGGCGAATCCGTCGCCATGCCCTTGCGCTACTACCACAACAACGTCACGGGGACGCTCATCCTGTGCGAGGTCATGCAGGCGCACGGCGTCAAGACCATCGTCTTTAGCTCGTCCGCCACCGTCTACGGCGCGGCGACGCAGATGCCCCTCACCGAGGACATGCCCCTCTCGGCCACCAACCCCTACGGGCGTACCAAGCTGATGATGGAGGAAATCCTCCGCGATGTCTTCGTCGCCGACCCCACGTGG
>CAZLBQ010000090.1:0-15086 GCA_964557745.1 uncultured Anaerolineales bacterium | reverse complement strand
TGTACGAGGCGCCCACCGCGCCCCTCGATCTGTGGACCGTCGACGTAGCGAGCGGAGGGCGCCGCCGGCTCACCGACTCGTCCCTGGGCGACGCCGTGGCCGAGCGCCTCATCCGCCCGGAGAAGGTGGTCTACCCCAGCTTCGACGGGACGCCTATCCCCAGCTACCTCTACCGTCCGCCCGATGGCGACGGACCGTTTCCGGCCCTGCTGCTGACCCACGGCGGCCCGGCCATGCAGTGGCTGGACGCCCTCAACCCGACGGCGCAATTCTTCGCGGGCCAGGGCTTCGTCGTCCTGCTGCCTAACGTGCGCGGCAGCACAGGCTACGGCAAGGCGTTCGAGACGGCCAACTATCAAGACTATGGCGGCGGTGACCTCCAGGACTGTGTCGCGGCCGTCGCCTACCTCAAGACGCTGCCCTACGTCGACGGGGGCAAGCTGGCGATGACGGGCACGAGCTACGGTGGCTATCTGGGCATGGCGGCAGTGACGTTCACGCCCGGCGTGTTCCAGGCGTCTATCGCCGCGTCGGGCTACTCGTCGCAGTGGGATCGGATGCAGATGGGCGGCGGCGACGAGCAGGAGCGGCGGCACCAGCAGCAACTCCGCTACCGCCTGGGTGATCCGGCCACCGACGAGGCCGTCTATCGCCGCGTCTCGCCCCTGTACTACGCTCAACAGGCCGACACCCCCATCCTCGTCCTGCACGGCGTGGGCAAGCGGCCCAACACACTGTCGTCCCTCAAGTTTGTCCAGGCCTTGGAGAAGGAGTACAAGACGGTCGAGTACAAGACCTATCCGGATGAGCACTACTACGTCCAGTCCCCCGCCAACACGCGCCAGATGTGGCTGGACATGCTGGACTTCTTGCGTCGGTATCTGTGAGTCCTGAGCGCTAGACCAGGAGGCATGATGCGCCAGACATCCCTCGCCATCCCCCTGACACCGGAATCCCTCGGCATCCCCAAGGAGCGCGAGCGCTACGCCATCCGTAAGCGGGTCATCCAGGCCAAGCTCAACGGGACGATGCTGCCGGCCATGCGCCGCCACGGCATCGACATGTGGCTGTTCCTGTCCCGCGAGTTCCACCCCGACCCGATGCTCATGGACATCGGCGGCGGCTGGCCGGGCGTCCGCAACGCCTATATCTTCTATGACAACGGCGGCGACGCGCCGGAGAAGATCTTCATCGGCTCCCACGAGCAGCGCGAAGACCTGTTCGACACGGTCTACGACGTGGCGACCTACTACGGCTACCAGCAGGAGGGTCTGGCCCCCCACCTGCGCGACGTCGTCCACAGCCGCAACCCGCAGCGCATCGGCATCAACATGTCGCCTACCCTGCCCATGGCCGACGGCCTGAGCGCGACGCTCAAGGGCTACCTGGAGAACGCCGTCGGGCCGGAGTTCTCCAGCCGCCTCGTCAGCGCCGAACTCGTCGCCCGCGACTTCCGCGCCACCCGCCTACCGGAGGAGTTCGGCCCCTACCGGCGGCTGTGCGAGTGGACCGTCGCCTGGTGCGCCGAGGGCTTCAGCCCCCGCGTCGTGACGCCCGGCGTGACGACGTGCGCCGACATCCACTGGTGGCAGCGTGACAAGGCCCGCGAGTTGGGCCTGGAGTGCGAGTTCCTGCCCGGCATGCGCATCAACCGCCAGGGCCAACCCTTCCCGACCAACACCCCGGCCACGCCCATCCTGCCCGGCGACATTGTCACCATGGACGCGGGGCTGGCCTTCGACCTCTACCGCTCCGACTACCAGCGCACCGCCTACGTCCTGGCGCCGGGCGAGACCGAGCCGCCGGCGAGCCTCCAACAGGCGTACGCCGACGCCATCCGCGTCCGCGACGTGTGCATCGCCAACATGAAGCCCGGCGCCATTGGCTCCCAGGTCTGGCAGCAGACCCTTGACTGGGCGCAGGAGCAGGGCTACGCGGTCATGTACCCGGCGGCGGCCGGGCGGCGCGAGGTCGTCACCAAGCCGGAGGTCGGTGTCTACGGCCACTCGCTGGGCAACTCGACCCACGACATCGCCGCCCGCACCGCCGTCCACTGGCCGACGGCCTACGGCGACCGCGTCGGCTACCCGCTCCAGGCGAACGAGTTCTACTCCGTCGAACTGGGCGTCAGCACCCCCATTCCGGAGTGGGGCGGGCGGGCGGTGTTCATCGGCATCGAGGAGGATGTCGTCCTGACCGAGCACGGCGTCGAGTTCTTCGCCCCGCCCCAGGACGAGCTGATTGTCATCCCGTCCTGAAGGTCGTTGACGATGGACGATTGAGGGCGTGGAAGGAGACCGTCTTGACCCTGGCCCAGTCGCTGCGCGGCGTGCTGCGCCGTGACCTGCTTGCCATCTCCGCCGTCGTCTTCTGCGCCGACCTCGTGTCCGGGGTCTTCTCGCCGACCTTCGCGCTCTACGCGCGCAGCCTCGGCGCCTCGCTGACCCTGGTCGGCGTGCTTACCAGCGTCGTCGGGCTGACGCAGTTCCTGAGCGCCGTCCCCATCGGCATCCAGTCCGACCGCGTGGGCCGCAAGCCGATGATTACCCTGGGTCTGCTGTGCTTCGCGGGCGCCACGACCGCCTTCGCCCTGGCCCCCAACGCCTGGGCGCTGTTGCCGGGCCGCGTCCTGTACGGGCTGGCGGGTGTCGCCACGTTCTACATTGGCTCGGCCTATGTCGGGGATGTGGCGCGGCCGGAGGAGCGGGGGGTGGCCTTCGGCTTCTACACGACGGCCATGGGCCTGGGGTTCGCCATCGGGCCGCTCATCGGCTCGCTGCTGGCGGCGGCGTACGGCATTCCGGGCAGCTACCTGGGGGCGGCGGTGGTCGCCCTGTGTGGCGCAGCCATCGCCCACCTGGGCCTGCGCCAGACGCGGGCGACACCCGGCGGGGTCCAGATGCGGCGCACGCGGCCCTCGTGGGCCGAGATGCGCCAACTGATCCGCGACCCCAACCTGAGCGCGGCGAGTATCGCCAACCTCGTGACCAGCGTCGCCTACAACGGGGCCATCCTCAACTTCTTCCCGCTCTACGCGGCGCAACTCGGCGCGGGCCAGACCGAGATCAACTCGATGTTTTCCAGCCGCGCCTTCGCCTCGACGGCGGCGCGCATCCCGTCGGGGCTGCTGGCCGTCCGTCTGACGACGTGGTTCATGATTCTCGTCGCCCCGGCCACGACGGCCTTCGTCCTGCTGGGCATGTCGAACACGACGGCCCTGGCGGCCCTGGGCGTGCTGCTCATCCTCGAAGGTATCGCCTTTGGCGCGTTCCTCACCACGGGCCAGGCCTTCGTCGCCGAGCACTCGGTCCCCCGCACCCGTGGCGCGGCGGTGGGCATCTACAGCACCGCCAACAGCATCGGCAGCACGTTCAGCCCCCTGCTCATGGGCATCGCCGCCGACCTGTTCGGCGTGGCGATTGTGTTTCGCCTGACCGCCGCGCTGTCCATCGTGGCGATGCTCTACATCGGCCGCCTCTACCTCCGCCGGCGACAATTGACCGTTGACGATTGACGATTGACGATTGTCTAGGGCCACCAGGCCGGGCGGGGGAGCGTCAGCCGCAGCGTCCCGCTCACCTCGTCGTTGTTGCCCACATACGTAAACGCGTCGGGGCGCAGGCTGTAGTTCCCGGCCGCCGCGCCCCAGTAGACCTGGCCGAGGGGCGTGAAGCGCAGGTTCGACTTGACGCACGGCGGCCCGTGGCACTCGCCGTCCCAGTCCAGGATGGGTTCCAGGGCGGCGTCCAGGCTGCCCAGCCAGCCCCGCGACACCGGGTCCTGGCCGTGGCGCGTGTCCACCGCCAGCCAGTACGCGGTGTCGCCGACGTGGCCGGGGGTGGCGTCCAGGTTCGCCAGCAGCAGCTGCGTGAGCCGCGCCGTGGCGAACAGCGTCGAGTAGCGCGCGTCGTCGAAGGGCGGTCGGTCAATGTCGGCGCACACGGCGGTTGGCGGCTGGGTCGGGCACGGCTCGCCCACCCACGCCTGGCCCCGGAACGAGTAGTAGCGCGTGCCTAGCTGGGGCAGGTGCGTCGGGCGGCGGCACGCCTCGAAGCGTTGGCTTGCCTCGTTCCAGCAGCCCGGCAGGTCGTAGAAGCCCGCCGCCTGCGCCCGAATCGCGTCCGCCGCGCCCTGCGTGTACGTCTCCAGGTCCGACAGTTGAATCTGGCCCGGCTGCCCGATGAAGGCGTCGCCCGCCAGCGGCGTGTACAGGAACGGGTCCAGGGAGTACGCGCTGAAGAAGCTCAGGAAGTTCGCGGCGTCCTCGCGTGTCCACATCTCGAACGGGCCGCTCGTCTGGCCGTCGTGGTCCAGGTCCGTCGCGCCGGGGCGCGTCAGCAGCTGGAGGACGGCGGTATAGTACGCCGCGACGCCGGGCCAGGTGTCTTCGTCCGGCGTGGCGCGCGGGTGGTTCTCGCAGCGCACCGCCGTCGCGCCCAGCCAGTAGGTGCAGTTGAGCGCCGCCGAACTCAGGACAATCGTCGGCCGCACCGTCAGCCCGTAGTCCGCCTTGACCGTGTCGCGCACCTCGGCCAGGAAGCGTGTGTAGTCGCGCAGGATGCGGGCGTAGGTCGGCGGGCTGGTGCGGGCGAAGTAGTCCATCTCCGAGCCGACGAGGAAGCTGTACCACCGGCGCGAGTCGCCCACGGCCCCCTGGCGGTGGGCGATGAGCCACTGCTTGAACGCCTCGCGCTGCCAGATGGCCGAGCCGTTCGTGTACACCAGCCGCCGCCCACCGTCCGCGTCCTGGCAATTGCCACTCGTCGCCGGGTTGCACTGGGCCAGGTCGAACTGGACCTGGACCGCGCCCGGCACGTCGTGGGCATAGCCGAGGGTAGCCCGCCGCTGCTCGTCGGTCAGCGCCGACGTCGGCGCGAGGTACTTGAACATCAGCATCATGGCGTTGGCCCGCGGGTCCAGCGTGTTACCCCAGGCCACGTCCATCGCTCGCGGGTGCAGGCGGTAGGTGACGCCGCCCTGGCTGAACGTCTGGGCCATCTCGGCCACGCCCTGGGCCTCGTAGAACATCTCGTGCTGGTCACACGGATAGACCTGGCCCGCCGCGAGGCCATCGCTGTCGCTATCGGCCAGGCCCAACTCGCTGGCGTAGCACGTCTTGGCCGCGTCGTCCCAGTTCGCCATGCCCAGGCCGTAGCGCGCGCTGGGGTAGGACGTGGGCGGAGTGTTCAGGCCGTTCTCGCTGAAAGCGACGCTCCACTGGCCCGCGCCCGCCCCGCCGCGCTGATAGACCGCGAAGTCCGTCTTCAGGTCCAGGTCGTAGCGCCCGACGACGGGTGTGTCGCGGCTGTCCCTATCGCTCGATCCCAGGCGGTAGGTGAGCAAATGGTCGGGGCTGAAGCCCTGCCCCGACAGCAGCGCCCGGAACTCGCCACCGTTCGGCCCGCCGCCCGGCCGGTAGACCGCCACGTCCGTGACCCCGTCGCCGTCGAAGTCGCCTGTCACGGGGGTATCTTCTCGCCGGGCGAAGCCGACCAGGGTTGTCTGCGTGTCGTAGCGGCCATAGTGCGAGCCGATGACCGTCACGACGCCATCCCGGCCGAGCAGCGCGATGTCGTCCAGGAAGTCGCGGCCGCGTGGGTAGACGGCGTCGCCCGGCGCGTTGGCGTCGGCCAGCCCATTGTCATAATCTACAACAAACGGCTTGCCGTTGACGACGCCCGTGTCGAGTTCGAAGGTCTGGCCGCGCCCGCTGGCGAAACCCTGGCTCGACAGCAGGCCGTGGATTGTGCCCTCCAACGGCAGGTAGACCAGGGCGTCGGCGCGGCCGTCGCCGTCCACGTCGGCGGTGAAGGCGTTGAACAGCCGACTGCCGATGGTCCAACGAGAGGCGCGGGCGGCGTAGTCCCCGCCGGAGGCCCGCACCGTCAGCCGCCAGCGCCCGGCGTCGAGGCCGACCAGGGCCGGGTCGGCCTTGCCGTCGCCGTCGTAGTCGGCGGGGAGAGGCGTCGCGCCGCGCGTGGCGAAGCCCTGCGCCACGACGTGGTCTGCGCCGCGATAGCCGTCGTGGGAGTCGATGACATGCCAGTCGCCGCTGGCCGGGTCCAGGTAGGCCAGGTCGGTCAGGCCGTCGCCGTCGTAGTCGGCCGGGACGGGGATAGCCCGGTCCCCCTGGCCGGCGGGGAAGGTCCGCCAGGCCCCCGCCCCAAACGTGGACGGAGCGGGGCCAAGCGCGGTCAAGATGATGAATAGGCAGGTCAAGAGCAGGATGCGGGGGCAGGTCAGCGTGGCGCGCATAGCGAGTCCCTTGTCTGTCCCATCGCCTGTCTGGGGCGAGGGCCTATCCTGTTTGACGGATTCGTCAAGGATAGGATACGCGGCGGATGGTAGAGTTTAGCCGTTGACGGTGCGCGCCCGACAGGTGGTATACTTGGGGACGTCGCCAGGAGGGAGAACTATGAACGAGACAGGCATCGCCAGCGAGCAGGCCGAAGCGCCCCTGATTCTGACCATCGATATCGGCTCGTCGTCCACCCGCGTCGTCCTCTACGACCGCCAGGCGCGGGCCGTGCGCGGGGTGGTGGCGCAGGAGCGCTACGAGATGCGGACGCCGGGCGCGGGGGCCGTCGAGGACGACCCCGACGCGGCGGTCGAGCGCGTGGCGCGCTGCGTCGATGCCGCGCTTGCCCAGGCGGGACCACTCGCCGCCCAGATTGGCGCCGTGGGGGTGGACACGTTGGTCTCGAACTGCCTCGCCATCGACGGCGCGGGCCGCCCCCTGACGCCGCTCATCACCTACGCCGACACGCGCAACGCCGACGACGCCGAGGCCCTGCGCCAGGCGCTGGACGAGGACGCCGTCCACGAGCGCACCGGCTGCCTGCTGCGCACGAGCTACTGGCCCGCGCGGCTGGCCTGGTTCCGCCGGGGTCAACCCGACGTCTGGCAGGCCGCCGCGCGCTGGATCACCCTCGGCGAGTACCTGGAACTCACCCTGTTTGGGCAGTGCCGCGTCAGCTTCTCCGCCGCGTCGTGGAGCGGGCTGCTCGACCGCCGCCGTCTCGTCTGGGATGCGCCGCTCCTCGACCACCTGGGCCTCAGCGCCGACAAGCTCTCCTCGCTGGTGGATGTCGATGCCCCGCTAAGCGGTCTGGGCGCGCGCTACGCCGAGCGCTGGCCGACCCTGCGCGACGTACCCTGGTTCCCCGCCGTCGGGGACGGCGCGGCGGCCAATGTCGGCAGCGGCTGCACGGACCCGACGCGCATCGCGCTGACCCTGGGGACGACGGGGGCGATGCGCGTCGTTCAGACCGATGTGCCGCGCGTGCCGCGTGGACTGTGGTGCTACCGCGTGGACCGCGAGCGCAGCCTGGTGGGCGGCGCGACGAGCGAGGGCGGCAACGTCTACGCCTGGCTGCGCGACACCTTGCAGCTGGGGGACCCATCCTCGTTGGAGGGGGCGCTGGCCGCCTACCCGCCGGACGGCCACGGCCTGACGGTGCTGCCGTTCGTGGCGGGGGAGCGCAGCCCGGACTGGGCGGGGAACGTAGGCGCGACGCTGCACGGCCTGACCCTGGCGACGACGCCTCTGGCCATCCTGCGCGCGGGCCTTGAGGCCGTCGCCTACCGCTTCGCCGTCATCGAGCAGCGGCTCTTGGCTGACGCTGCGCCTAACCACCGCCTCATCGCCAGCGGCGGGGCGCTGGTGAGTTCGCCGGTGTGGGCGCAGATCTTCGCCGACGTCCTGGGGCGGCCCGTCGTCGTCTCGGCTGAGCCAGAGGCGACGAGCCGGGGCGTAGCCCTCCTGGCGCTGCGATCGTTGGGCGCGATTCCGGCCCTCGCCTCCCTGCCCGCCGCCGACGGCCAGGTCTACGAGCCGGACCCTGCCCGCCACGCGGTCTACCAGGCGGCCATCGAGCGCCAGCGCTGGCTCTACGACCGGCTCATTCGCGGGCGGTCGTAGGTCCGCCGCTCAGGACCACCGATAAACGTGGATGCACGCGGGTGAGAAATGTGGAAAGTAATCGGCGTGTATCGACGTTCATCGGCGGTCCATCGTTGCGGCCGCAACACCCGTCGTCAATCAGCCCTAGCGTCCCATCCAGCCGCCGTCGACGAGGACGATGCAGCCGTGGACGTAGCGCGAGGCGTCCGAGGCCAGGAAAAGGATCGGGCCTTTGAAGTCGTCGGCCTCGCCCCAGCGGCCGGCCGGGATGCGTTCGAGAATCTGGCGGCTGCGCGTCGGGTCGGCGCGCAGGGCCTGCGTGTTGTCGGTGGCGATGTAGCCCGGCGCGATGGCGTTGACGTTGACGCCCTTGCCCGCCCACTCGTTAGCCAGCGCCTTGGTTAACTGGCCGATGCCGCCCTTGCTGGCCGCGTACCCCGGCACGTTGATGCCGCCCTGGAAGGTCAGCAGCGACGCGGTGAAGATGATCTTGCCGTAGCCCCGCGCCACCATCTCCTTGCCAATCTCGCGGCTCAGGATGAACTGGGCGTTGAGGTTCGTCTCGATGATCTCATCCCAAATCTCGTCGCCGTGCTCGGCGGCAGGCTGGCGGCGGATGGTCCCGGCGTTGTTGACGAGGATGTCGATGACGGGGAAGTCGGCCTTCACCTGCTCGATGAAGCGGTAGACGGCCTGGCGGTCACCGAAGTCGCAGGCGTAGCCCTTGAAGCGGCGGCCCAGGGCCGTCACCGCCTGCTCGACCTCGCTTCCCGACGCCTCCAACTGCGCGCTGACGCCGATGATGTCCGCCCCCGCTTCCGCCAGCGCCAGCGCCATCGCCTTGCCGATACCGCGCCGCGCCCCCGTCACCAGCGCCGTCCGCCCGTCAAGCCTGAAGAGGTCGAGGCTGTTCATACGGCCACATCCTCGGAGCAGCGCATGAGGATCTTCATGACGTCGCCGCCTCCCTCCAACTGGCGCAGCGCGGGCTGCAACTCTTCCAGCGGGTAGACCGCCGAGATCAGGGCGTCCAGGGGCAACTGGCCGCTCGCCGCCAGCCCCGCCGCGTACTCGAAGTCCTGGCGCTCGTAGACGCGCGCGCCGATGATGCGCAGCTCGCGCCAGAAGACGCGGAACAGGTCGACCGGCGGGGGATTGCTAAAGATGCCGACGACGACGATGCGGCCCCGTGTCCGCGCCAGGCGGGTCATCATGGCCGCGCCCGCCGGGTGCGCCGTCACCTCGAACACGACGTCGGCCCCCGCGCCGCCCGTGCGCTCCTCGACCAGCGCCGGCAGGTCGGCCTCGTTGGGGTTGACGGTGTCCAGGCTGAGGTCGTTGAGCAGGCGCAGGCGGAAGGGGTTGATCTCGGAGACGAGGACGTTGGCGCCCCGGCTCTTGGCGACCAGCGCTTCCAGCGCCCCAATGGGGCCGCCGCCCAGCACGACCACGTTCTCCCCTTCGGCCACGCCGCCCATGCGCACGTCGTGACAGGCCACGGCCAGCGGCTCGATGAGGGCCGCGTGGCGCAGCGAGAGGTTATCGGGCAGCTTGACGACGACGCGCGCCGGTACGTTCCAGTAGCTCTGCATCCCGCCCGGCGTGTCGATGCCCAGGAACTTGAGGTTCTGGCAGATGTGGGTGTGCCCTGCGCGGCAGGCGGGGCACGTCCCGCACCAGTCGAGAGGCATGACGGTCACGCGGTCGCCGACGGCCAGGTCGGTGACGTCCGGGCCAACGGCGCTAACGACGCCCGAGATCTCGTGCCCCATGATCTGCGACGGGGCCACGCGGCGGTCCATCTGGCCGTGGTAGATGTGCAGGTCGGTGCCGCAGATGCCGCTGTAGGCGACGTGGACCTGGGCCTGACCCGGCCCCGGCGGGGTCTGCGTGCCCTCGCCAATGCGAATGGTCTGATTATGTTCGTAGAAGGCGGCTTTGATCACGCGCTTCCTCCTCTCGTATGCGTCAAATAGACCTGACAGGTCTTCAAGACCTGTCAGGTCTGCGCTTGTCCTGTGGACTCCCTAGCCCTTCGGGTAGGGCATCAGGCCGCCGGTCGGGCCGTCGCCGTAGTTGACGTAGACCGTCTTCTTGCGGTAGTAGCGCTCCAGACCGTGGCGGCCGTCCTCGCCGCCCTGGCCGCTCCAGCCATAGCCGACGTGGAAGCCCTGCAACTGCTCCGGGCCAATCTTGTTGACATAAATCTCGCCGAAGCGCACTGCCTGGACGGCGCGCATCATGCGCTTGAGGTCATTGGTGAACAGGTAGGCGCTCAGGCCGTACTTGGTGTCGTTGGCGTAGCGGACGACCTCGTCGAACTCATCGAACGCCATGAGCGGGGTGATGGGTCCGAAGACTTCCTGCTGCATGATGTCCATGTCGTTGCGGACGTTGGTCAGCACCGTCGGCTCGTACCAGAAGCCCTTCTGGAACGCCTCGCCCTCCGGCCGCTTGCCGCCCATGACCACCTGCGCGCCCTGCTCCTCGGCTCGCTTGACCATGCGCTCGATCTTCTCCAACTCGGCCTGGTTGACCTTCGGCCCCAGGTCCGTCCCCGGCTGCATCGGGTCGCCGATGCGCAACTGGCGCGCCAGGTCGGTGTAGCGCTGCGCGAACTCGTCGTAGACGCGGCGGTGGACGTAGGTGCGCTCGTTGCACGTGCACACCTGGCCGCAGTTCATCATGCGCGCCGTCAGGGCATTGCGGACGGCCAGGTCCAGGTTGGCGTCGTCCATGACGATGAACGGCGCCTTGCCGCCCAGTTCGAGGGAGATGACCGTCAGGTTCTCGGCGGCGGCCTGGGCGATCTCGCGCCCCGCCCGTACCGAGCCGGTCAGGCTGACGAGTTGGGTGAGGTTGTCGCGGACGAGGGCATCGCCCACGACGCGGCCCGCGCCCGTCACGACGTTGACCACGCCGGCCGGCACGCCCGCCGCCTCGACGATCTTCGCCAGCGCCAGGGCGCTGAGCGGCGTGTCCTCGTGGGGCTTGACGACAATGGTGTTGCCCGCCATCAGGGCCGGGGCGACCTTGCGCGCGAACAGCGCCGCCGGGTAGTTCCAGGCGATGATGCCGACGACGACGCCATACGGCACGCTGCGCAGCCAGATGTCCTCGTTGGGATTGTCGGAGGCGACGATCTCACCCGTGACGGCCCGCGCGAAGGTAGCAAAGTAGTCGAAGAATTCAGCCGTGCCGCCAATCTCGCCGCGCGCCTCGGTCAGCGGCTTGCCCTGCTCGCGCACGACTAGCCGCGCCAGGTCCTCGCTGTTCTCGCGGACCAGGGCGGCGATGCGCTTGAGGTAGGCGGCGCGCTGGATGCCCGGCAGGGCCTCCCAGGCGGGCTGGGCCTGTTGCGCCGCGACCAGGGCGGCGTGGGCGTCGTCGGGCGTGCCCTCCGGGACCTCGGCGAACGGCTCGCCGTTGGCCGGGTTCAGGACGGGCCGCGTCTGCCCGCTGCTGCTGCCGCGCCACTCCCCGCCAATCCAGAGTTGATAGGTTTCGCGCTGGGTATCGACAACCACATTATCCTCCTGCCGCTAGCTCGGCCAGTTGCCGCCGTCGACGTTGAGACACTGCTGGGTGACGTAGTCGGACTCGGAGGAGGCGAAGAAGACCGCCGCGCCCGTCACGTCGGCCGGCTGCTCGATGCGGCCCAGGGGAATCTGCTTGGTGAAGGTGCGCTTCGGCTCGCCAATCTCCATGTTCAACAGCTTGGCGAACTGCTTGTCGACCTCATCCCAGAACGGCGTGTCGACGATCCCAGGGGCGATGGCGTTGACGTTGATCTTGTGGGGGGCCAGCGCCAGGGCCATCGACTGGTTCATGCTGATGACACACGCCTTGCTGGCGCAGTAGGCCAGCACCAGCGCCTCACCGCGCCGCCCGGCCTGGGAGGCGAGGTTGATGATCTTGCCGCCGCGGCCCTGGTCGATCATCACCCGCGCCGCCGCCTGGCTGCACCACAGCAGGCCCTTGCAGTTGATGTCGAACATGAAGTCCCAGTCCTTCTCGGTGGTCTCGAAGAACGGGATGATCTTGCCGACGCCGGCGTTGTTGACGAGGATGTCCAGCCTGCCGAACTCGCGCACGGCGGCGTCGACCATCGCCTGGACCTGTTCCTGGCTGCGCACATCGACCTTGACGCCGATGGCTTTGCCGCCGGCGGACTGTATCTCGCTGGCGACCTTCTGCGCGCCATCCTGTTGCAGGTCGGCCACCACGACGCTCGCGCCTTCCTGAGCGTAGCGTAGCGCGATGGCGCGGCCCATGCCTTGCGCCCCACCGGTGACGATGGCAACCTTGCCTTGGAGCCTCATTGAATATCCTCCTATCACGAACTGTGTGATGTATAACCGATAGCGCGGCGTGGGAACCGGGAGGTCAGGCGCTCGTCGTGGCGACGGCTCCCACCCCGCGCCCTAAAACCGATGCTGGTCGATGCGGTAGCGGTCGATGGTGGCTTGGTTGAGCGTGACGCCCAGGCCGGGGCGGTCGGGCAGGCGGATGTTGCCGTCGCTGTCCACCGTCAACGGCTCCTCGAACAGCTCCGAGCGCAGCGCGTTCGGGTTCTGGTCGAACTCCAGCCAGCTGCCGTTGGGGAGCGCGGCGATGTAGTGCATGTTGGCGATGGAACTCACCGCCGACGAGAAGACGTGGGGGATGACGGGCAGGCCGTACGCCTGCGCCAGCGCCGCAATCTTGCGGCACTCGGTGATGCCGCCCGACCAGATGACGTCGGGCTGGACGATGTCGACGGCGTGGCGGGTAATCAACTCGCGGAAACCGGGCAGGCCGGTCTCGGTCTCGTAGCCCGACACGGGCGTCGTCAACTGGTGGGCCACCAGGGCTGAGCCGTCGATGTCGTCCGTCGCCACGGGTTCCTCGAACCAGTAGATGTCCTGGTCCTCGATGGCCTGCATGAACTTGAGCGCCAGCGACGGCGTAAACGCGTTGTTGGCGTCGACCGCCAGCTTGACATCGGGGCCGATGGCGGCGCGAGCGGCGCGGACGCGCTCGACGTCTTCCTCGAACGACACCGTCGCGTAGTCGGCGGCCGGCATGTCGTGGAGGGGGTTCAGCAGGGCCGACGGCTGGCGGCCGACCTTCATCTTGACGCAGCGGAAGCCGCGCGCCGCGTAGCCGCCGACCTCTTCGGCCAGGGCGCGGGCGTCCTTGTCCTGGGCGTAGAAGCCGGCCGAGGCGTAGGCGGGCAGCGCCTCGCGGTAGCCGCCCAGCAGGCGATAGAGCGGGGTGCGCGTCGCCTGGCCGATGATGTCCCACAGGGCGATGTCGACGCCGCTCATCGCCATCATCAACATGCCGCGCCGGCCGCGCTGGTGGGCGCGCGTCGCCATCATGCTCCACAGCTTCTCCACCCGGAACGGGTCCTGGCCGAGGATGGTGCGCCGCAACTCGCCGATGATGATGGCCTCGGTGCTCTCCAGGAAGCCGCCGTAGGCGGCCGCCTCACCCAGCCCAACGATACCCGCATCTGTGTGTACCTGGACGAGCAGCGTGGGCCGGTCGGGCATGTAGTGAATGGCGTCCGCCATCGCAACTTGCATGGGGAAGCGGAGCTTGATGGTGGTGACGTCGGTGATCTTCAAAGGGGCCTCGCTTTCAGGGGAGTGTGGGAACGGGTGATTCGTCTTCGGCCCGCGGCTCAAGAGTGGATGCGAACTGGGCCTCGGCGCGCGAGCGCGGCACGTAGCCCAGGCCGGTCGAGATTTCGAGGGCTGTGGCCGCGACGCGCCGCCCGAACCGCTCCTCGTAGGGCACCATGCGGGCGACAGGCCCGGCCATGCTGACGGCGGCCAGGGTTGCGCCGGAGTAGTCGCGGACCGGCGCGCCGATGCACACCAGCCCGTCCTCGATTTCCTCGCGGTCCACCGCGTAGCCACACACGCGCACCCGGGCCAGCTCTTCCCAGAGCAGTGCCCGATCGGTGATGGTGTGGGCCGTCAGGGCGGGCATCCCGGCGCGGTCGAGGATGGCCTCGACCTGCTCAGGTGGCAGTGTTGCCAGCATGGCCTTGCCCAGCGCCGTGCAGTGGACCGGCCGCCGACTGCCCAGGCGCGCCGTGGTGCGGATCGAGTGGCTGCCCTCCTCCTTGAGGAGGTAGACAATCTCGGTGTCGTCGAGGACGGCCAGGAAGGCCGACTCGCCCGTCTCGCTCGCCAGGCGGCGCAGACACGGCGGCGCGACGGCGGTGATGTCCAGCGTGCCGAGCGCCGAGATGCCGAGTTGGACGGCGGCGACGCCAATAGAGTAGCGGGCCGTGTCAGGATTCTGGCGCACGAAGCCCATGCGCTCCAGGGCCTCCAGGAGACGAAAGACGGTGGTCGGGCTGAGGCCGAGGGCGGCGGCCAGGTTACGGACGCCATGCTCGCCTGGGTGGCGGGCCAGGTACTGTAGCACGCCGAGAGCGCGCTCAATGGCGGAGTTGCCAGCCATACGTGCCATATCCTTCGGGGGATGGGCGGCGGACGACGGATTGGCCAGGACGATAGTGAAACAGTGTTCCACAATCATACACCCCCTTCGCGAATTGTCAAGCCCGCGTTTCACTTTTTGGGCTTGCCGGACTTGACATTCCTGAGAATTGGAGTACTATCGGAACACCGTTTCACTTTCCGGGGCTTGCCGCTGGCCCCGGTGGCTGTGTCGGCAGTTCTGTCTCCAGGGTCTGGCCTGGCACACGTGGGAGCGTTCACGAAGCAGGCCGCGCCCACCACAACTCCAAAGGAGGAGTTTCATGAAACCGCGACGTTTTGTGCTCGTGTTGGCCGTAGCCCTCATCGCTATGCTGATCGTGGCGGCCTGTGCGCAGCCCAGCCCGACCACGGGCAGCGCGCCGGCCAGTGGTGGCCAGGCGGCGAGTGGCGGCCAGGCAGCCAGCGGCGGCCAGGCCTCGACGGCTGGTCTGCCCAAGCTCGCCAAGAAAGACAAGTACAAAGTCGGCTTTGCCCAGACCGAGAGCAACAACCCCTGGCGTCTCGCCCAGACCGCTAGCATGAAGGACGAGGCGGCCAAGCGCGGCTTCGAGTTGGTCTACACCGACGCGGCCGGCTCGGCGGCCAAGCAGGTGGCGGACGTCGAATCGATGATCGCGCAGAAGGTGGACGCCATCTTCCTGGCCCCGCGCGAAGAGGTTCCGCTGGCGCAGGCCGTGCTGAAG
>CAZLBQ010000089.1:0-15181 GCA_964557745.1 uncultured Anaerolineales bacterium | reverse complement strand
TTAGGTACGTATCGATGAGGAAGAGCAGGACGACGGCGTAGCCGCCGACGCGGCCCGCGATGCTAGATGCCAGGACGAACAACGCCAGCCCGGACACGACGGCCAGCAGGGCCATCGGCAGGCGCGACCACCACAGCAGGCCGGGCGACGGGACATTGCCGAGCTTCTGGTTGCCCTTGAAGTCCTTGCTCCAGTTCCAGGGGTGATTGAGTTGGGTGTTGTCGTAGCCGCCGAGCCGCCGCCCGATGCCGATGATGTAGCGCGACACCGGGGGCTGGGTTAGCGTCCAGTACGACTCATTCCATAGCTCGTTGCTGAAGTCGCCACGGATGAACGGCTCGAACTGATCGCTGGTGGCGATGCGGTTGGCCTCGTCCTCGTGGAAGGGGACCTGGGCCAGGCCCGGCAGCCAGGCCAGGCCCAGCACGCAGGCAACAACCAGCAGTTCCAGGGCACGCCAGACAGATCGGCGCGCGGTCGGGGGGGGAGTGACCTCTGACATGAGCTAGATGTTGAACCGGATGTGGACGATGTCGCCGTCTTTGACGACGTACTCTTTACCCTCCAGGCGCAGCGTCCCCTTCGTCTTGGCATGGGCCAGCGTCCCGGCGGCGAGCATGTCCTGGTAGCCGATGACTTCGGCGCGGATGAAGCCCCGCGCCAGGTCGGTGTGGATGGCTCCTGCCGCCTCGACCGCTGTCGCGCCAACCGGGACCGTCCAGGCGCGGACCTCGTCCTCGCCCACGGTGAAGAAGGATTGCACGCCCAGCAGGTCGTACGAGGCGCGGATGACCTTGTTCAGCCCCGGCTCGTCGATGCCGTACTCCTGGAGGAACACCGTCGCGTCGTCGCCCTCCAACTGGGCGATCTCGGCCTCGATCTCGCCGTACAGGCCGATGATACCCGTCCTGGGGCCGCGCGGCTTCAGGTCCGGCAGCGTCTGTCCCTCGCCCAGGTTGACGACGACGAGCAGCGGCTTGGCGCTCAGGAACTGGAACGAGCGCAGCCCCTTCTCTTCGTCGGGCGTCAGGTCCACGCTGCGCACCATCTGCTCGGCCTCGAGCGCGGCCTGGATGCGGGCCAGGGCGTGATCCTCCGCCTGCTTGGCGTCGCGCTCCGCCTTAGGCGCACTCGTCTTGGCGAGTTCGCCTTTGAGCCGCTCGCGCCGCTTCTCGACCATGCCCAGGTCCCACAACAGCAACTCATCTTCCAGCACCCGCAGGTCGCGGGCCGGATCGACGCTGCCCAGCGGGTGGAACACGTCGTCATTGGCGAAGGCGCGCACGATGGCGAGCAGGGCGTCGGCCTGCGACAGCTTGCTAAATACCTGGCGGTTGAACGTCGTACCCTCGACGGCTACACCCGGCACCGAGCCGGCCACGTCCAGGTACTGCATCTGGGCGTAGACTGTCTTCTTGGGCTTGAACATAGCGCTCAAAGTATCGACGCGGGGATCGGGGACCGCAACGGTCGCCAGGTTGGCCTCGCGCTGGCCCGCGCTGGCCGCGCCCGTCTCTGCCTGGCTGTGGGTTAACGCGTTAAAGATTGTGGTCTGCCCAGAACTGGGCAAGCCGAAAATACCCATTTGCATGACAAAACCCCGTAGCGAAAGGCCACCGTTTCGTGGTGGCGGCCGGCATAGAGACCTGACAGGTTTCAAAAACCTGTCAGGTCTGCGAAATCGTCAGTGCTTACTCCAGGCTCATGTCTCTCACAATATCGGTCTGCGCCAGGATGCCGACCGGGCGCAGGCCATTCTCACACGGTTCGCACACCATGACACGGTGGACTTTGCGCTCGGCCATTAGGCGGGCCGCCTCGGCCACGGTCTGTTCAGGCGTGACGGCAACGATGTCCCGGACCATGACGTGCTCCGCCCGCAACTCGCGCCAGTAGTCCTCGTAGGCGCGCAGGACAACCAGGTCCGTGCGCGTGATAACCCCGATGACGCAGCCTGCCTCGTCCAGCACAGGCAGCGTGCCGAACGAGTGGCGGGTCATCAGCCGCGCCACTTCGGGGATCGAGGTGTCAGTCTGGCACGCCACGACACCGGCGTGCATAACCTCGGCGACGCGCTTGTTCAGCCGCCCGCGCCGCTCGCCGACCAGGACTGGAGACTCCATTGTCATACCGACCTCCTGTTGGCTTCAAGTGAGTTGTGGGTATGGACCATTATACCACAAAAGATGGTATAATGAGCGCAGTTTGCTGAGGAGGATTCGCATGACGCGTGATGAAGTGGTCCAGAAAGCCAGGGAGGCGGGCGCGCGCTTTATCCGTTTCCTGTATTGTGACAATGCGGGACTGATTCGCGGTAAGGCTGTGCACATCGACGTCCTGCCCGACCGCCTACGCAATGGGGTTGGCCTCCCCATCGCCGTCCAGGGCTTAAATGTCCTCGACCAGATGCAGCCGGTGGAGAACCTTGGCCCGGTGGGCGAGGTGCGGCTGATGCCCGACACGGCGACGTTTATCCCCCTACCCTACGTCCCGCACCAGGGGGCGCTCAACTGCGACCTGGTTGACGCTGACGGCGCGCCCTGGCCGCTCGACCCGCGCTCGCTGCTCCGCTACCACATCGACCGCGCGGCCAACCGCGCCATCGGCGTCCAGGCGGCCTTCGAGAACGAGTTCACCCTGGTCACACGGACGCCCGAAGGTCAGTATCTCCCCTTCGACCAGTCCCTAGCCTACAGCGGCGTCGGCATGACCAACGCGGCCGGCTTCATCGACGACCTGGCCTCCATGCTCGAGCAGCAGGGGCTGGCCGTCGAGCACTACCACCCGGAACACGGCCACGGCCAGCAGGAACTGTCGATTCGCCACGCTGACGCCATGCGCGCCGCCGACAATCAAGTCACCTTCCGCGAGACGGTGCGCGGCACGGCCAACAAGCATGGCCTGCTGGCCTCGTTCGCGCCCAAGCCCTTCCCCGACCAGCCCGGCAATGGGGCACACATCCATTTCAGCCTCTGGGACGCCCAGTTTGTCAAGAATCGCCTGTACGACCCCGAAGCCCTATACGGCCTGACGCCGCTGGCGCGCCACTTCATCGGCGGCGTGCTGGCCCACCTACCGGCCCTGCTGGCGCTGACCTGCCCCTCGTACAACTCCTACCGCCGCCTGCACCAGCCGCGCAGTTGGACCTCGGCGTTCACCGCCTGGGGGCCTGACAACCGCGAGGCGGCCGTGCGCGTGGCATCCGGCCTGTGGAGCAACGACGCCCGCTCGGTCAACCTGGAGCTCAAGCCCGTCGACCCGAGCTGCAACCCGTACCTGGCGCTGGCCGCCCTGATCGCGGCCGGGCTGGACTGTGTGGACAAGGAACTCGACCCCGGTGAGCCGCTCCAGACCGACCCGGCGAACCTGTCCAACGAGGAGCGCGAGGCGCGGGGTATCCAGCGTCTGCCGACCAACCAAATGGAGGCGGTGCTGGCGCTGCGGTCGGACAAGGTGATGATGGAGGCGCTGGGGCCAGAACTGGCGAGCGCCTACCTGACGGTCCGCACCTCGGAGTACTCGGCCTTCCGCCGCGAGACAACCGGCTTCGAGATCCAGCACCACATGCTCAAGTTCTAAGCGTCGTAGGAACAGGGTATGCTCTCCCCGGAGGACCGCGTCGCGCTGCGCGAGTGCATGACGAAGGACTTCAGTCTCGACGACATGCGAGACCTGTGCTTCGACCTGGCGCTTGACTATGACGACTTCCCGCAGACCAGCCTCGCCGCGTTCTGCCGTGAGCTAATCCTATGGTACGAGCGGCGCAGCACGCTGGCCTGCCTCATTACCGAGTTAGTCAAGCGGCGCGCCGACGAGATGCTGACGGGCTTGCTGGCGAAGGCGGGCGGCTGTGACCCGCGCAAGAAAGTCCAGCTCGTCCTGTCCAGCGATGTCGTCGCCAAGCCCGAGGTCCGTCTGGCCCTGGCCCAACTGCTGGGCGTGACTATCGACCAGGTCGCCATCATCGGGAGCGCGCCTGGCTCGACGCGACTGCTGATTGGCCTGCCCGCCGACGCCGCTGAGCGTCTGCTGGCCCTCGGCATCACGGAGCTAGACCTCACCGACCAGACGGCGCCTGGCCCCCTGCCTGCGCCGAGTCAGACCCTGCCTCCCCCGCCTCCCGCACCGGCGCAACAGCCCGCGCCGCCTCCCGCTGCGCCCGCTGGTTGTTTACCGTGGGGACGCGCCTACCGGTCGCCGTCGCCCGCGCCACTACCGGCGCGGCACCCTGCAGGAAGCCGCGCATACGACGTGGTCGGGGCCGAGCCGTATCACGCTCTGTCTGAAGATGCCCAGCTCGATTGGCGGGCGCGGGTCGTGGGGCAGGGGGAGAACAGGGGCCAGGGGCCAGGGGCCAGGTCGAGGGAGGAGGGCAGGGGGAGAACAGGGGCGCCGGGGCGCAGGGGAGCGCGGGGGTAGCGGAGCAGGAGGGAGGAGGGCGGGGATGTGGGGTGGGGCTGGGGCTGCTGGCCTTGGTCGTTGTCACCCTGGCGCTCGGCGGGGGGCTGTGGTGGTCCTTCGCGGCGCGTGGGCAGACCGGGCAGGTGACGCCCCCCGCCGTCGCCATCGCCCCGCCGACCGCCGCGCCGACCGTTGCCCCTGTCATAGGGCCGACCGCTGCGCCTACCGTCGTGTCCGTCACAGGGCCGACCGCCGCGCCTACCATCACCGTCGCCCCGCCGTCTCTCGCGCCCGCCGCGCTTCCCACGCTAACGCGCAGGCCGCCGACGCTGACCCCGCCCCCGACGTTGACGACGCGCCCTACGGTAACGGCGACTACTACATCTCCTGGCCTCAGCGACGCCTTCGCCTACTGCGCCGCTGTCGGCACGGTTGACGCGCCCGATGCCCGCTACACTGGGCCGAAGGTCCCTGAGGCGGTCGCGCGTGGGCTGGAGGCTGCCTTCGGCAAGCCGCCCAGCCAGCCGCTGGACCCGGTCTGGCTCAGTAACAGCGTCTGGCGCTGCATGGACGGCCGCGTCTACGCCTGCAACGTCGGTGCGAACCTGCCCTGCACAGCCAAAGCCGACACCAGCCGCGCCCCCACGCCCGCCATGGCCGACTTCTGCAAGCAGAACCCCGATGCGAAGGCTATCCCGGCCGTCGTGACGGGCCGCAGCACGGTCTACACCTGGCAATGTGTGAAAGGGGAGGCGGTCGTCGCTGGCCAATGGACCAAGCCCGACGCGCGCGGCTTCCTCGCCACCATCTGGTACCTCATCAACTCCGTCGGCGCGCCGCCCTAGCCGGCTCTCAATGACTATAGAGAGCACGGGGCCATCGACGACCGTCGATGGCCCCGTGCTCTCGGCGAGGAGAACCGCTCTACTCCCCTTTGGCAATCGGCACGCCGATCGCACTGCCCCATTCGGTCCACGACCCGTCGTAGTTGCGCACGTCTGGGTAGCCCAGCAGGTACTTGAGCGCGAACCACGTGTGGGACGAGCGCTCACCGATGCGACAGTAGGCAATCACCTGCTTGTCGCCGGTAATTCCCTTCGCGCCATAGATCGCCTCTAGTTCGGCGCGCGACTTGAAGCAGCCATCCTCACCCACGGCGGTGGCCCAGGGAATGTTGGCGGCGCCAGGGATGTGCCCCCCACGTTGGGAACCTTCCTGGGGCAGGTTGGCGGGCGCCAGGAGCTGGCCCGTGTACTCGGCCGGCGAGCGCACGTCGACCATCGCCCGCTGGCCATGCCCAACGCTCTCCTCGACAAATGGCCGCAGGGCGCGCAGAGCGTGGTTGGTGCGGCTGACGTGATAGGTCGTCGGCTCGATACGTGGCTTCTCCGTCGTGGTGGGGCGCCCTTCCGCCAGCCACTTCGCGCGCCCGCCGTTCATCAGCCGCACCTCCGCGTGGTCGTAGTACTTCATCATCCACAGGGCATAGGCTGCGAACCAGTTGTTGTTGTCGCCATACAGAATCACGGTCGTGTCGTTGCCAATTCCCGACCGCTCCATCAGCGCTGTGAAGTCCTCGGTCGCGAGGATGTCCCGGCTGAGTTGGGCCTGGGTATCCGTCCGCCAGTTCCAACCTATCGCGCGGGGGATGTGCCCCTGCTCGTAGGCGCTGGTGTCCACGTCGACTTCTACCAGCCGGAGGTTGGGATGGACGAGTTGGTCGGCCACCCAGGCGGTCTCGACTAACATCTCGGGGTGGGCATAGCCGTTGATGACGCTCATACAGGTCTCCTTGTGCTCAGGGTGCGCTGCGAACACACAACTAGGGTTTGCTCTTGCCCCAGGTCGCCCGAGCCGCCATGCCGCCCAGGCGCCCATGATCTACGCGGCGACCGTTGGCAGCCCGGCGGCGCGCCAGGCCACGTAGCCGCCCACCAGGTTGCTGACACAGCGATGGCCGTGCGCCGCCAGCCAACTCGCGGCAATGGCCGAGCGGAAGCCGCTCTGACATTGTAGGACCAGGGGGCGGTCGGCAGGTAAGGCTGTGATGGACCCCGGCACGGCGCCCAGTGGAATGTTGCGCGCGTGGGGGAGGTGGCCCCGCGTGAACTCATCCACCTCGCGCACATCAATCACCGCCAGCTCCCCTCGACAGACCTGCTCGGCGACTTCGGCCGCCGTGACCTGGGGTAGGGTTGCCTGGGGCTGCCCGGTTTCGCTGGCCCATGTGTCCACGACGTCAGGCGCTATCCAGCCCGCGACCTGCGTTAGTCCAATGCGGGCCAGGGCGTCGATGGCCCGCATCACGTCAGACGGCTCGCCCATGAGGCACAGCTTGGCACCGTAGTCGAGGAGCGAGCCGGCGTAGGTGACAAACGAGCGCGAAGCGAGGGGAATATTGATAGCGCCAGGCAGATGACCGGCGGCATACGCCTGGTGGCCGCGAATGTCGACGAGAGCTGCCCCCTCTTGCTGAGCGGCAATGATGTGCGCCACGTCTACGCGTGACGGGCGGGCGCCGGTTCCGGCGACGGCCGGGCCGTCCTGGTTCAGGCGCTTCATCGCGGCGAAGTAGCGGGGCGGCGTCGGCTGGCCGGTAAGCACCGCGTCAACAAAGGCGGCCTCGTCGCACGCCTGGAACGCCCAGTTCACCCGGCGCTCGTAGCCGATGGTACTCGACGGTACAGCGCCCAGCGCCTTGCCGCAGGCGCTCCCGGCCCCATGGGCGGGCCAGAGTTGCAGATAGTCGGGGAGTTGGGCGAAGCGCTGCACGGAGCGGAAGAGCTGCCGCGCGGCGGCTTCCTTCACACCGCTGACGCCGAGCGCCGTCTCTAGCAGGTCGGGGCGGCCGACATCGCCGACAAACACGCAGTCGCCGGAGAAGATGCCCATAGGCAGGCTGGTCGCGGCCCCGTCGGTGAGGAGGAATGACAGATGCTCAGGGGTATGACCGGGCGTGTGCCACGCCTGGAGGCGGAGCCGGCCCAGCGGGATGCAGTCGCCGTCACGCAGCAGACGGTGCGGGTAGGCGGCGGCGTAGCGATACTGCCAGGCGTCACCCCCCTCGGCCGAGAGGTAGAGCGTGACCCCGGCACGCTCCGCCAGCGCGCGGCAGCCCGATAGAAAGTCGGCGTGGATGTGGGTCTCGGCGGCCGCCACAATGCGCAGCCCTTCGGCTGCGGCGGCGTGCAGGTAGCGCTCGATGTCCTGGCCGGGATCAATCAGGATCGCCTCGCCGGTACTCTGGCAGCCGACGAGATAGGCATAGTGGGCAAGGGTAGGCTCGAACAGGCTCTGCATGAACATGGATAACCCCCTTCTTGCGTGTGCCATCCCCGCGCAGCCTGGCGCGCGTCGTCCTCCCTCATAGACGACACGGCGGATGGCCGACGTAAAAAGCGGCATCGCCGGTGGCTCGGAAATCGAGTATAATGACGCTGCCCCCCATCCGCTCCATGCTCGCCACGATACCACGTGCGCGTCGGGAAAACGTGACGGGCGCTTGCTAGGAGGAGGCTGCGCTTTGGCGCATCTCAAATTGTCGCTGCTCGGCTCCGTACAGGTCATGCTCGACGGCCAGGCCCTCGTTGAATTCGAGTCGGACAAGGCCCGCGCGCTGTTGGTCTACCTGGCCCTCGCGGCCGGGCGGCCCGTGCGCCGCGAAGCCCTGAGCGCTCTGTTCTGGCCCGAGCAGGACGAGAAAAGCGCGCTCCAGAATCTGCGCAAGACGCTCCACCGTCTCCGGCAGACGCTTCGGGACGCCGACACGGCCCTGCCCTTTCTCTTAGTGACGCCGCAATCCGTCGAGTTCAATGCCCAGGCCGACTTCGAGTTGGACGTGGCGGTCTTCACGACACTGCTGGCCGGGACGCAGCGCCATCCCCACCGCCGCTTGACGACGTGCTGGCTGTGCGCCGAGCGCCTGGCGCGGGCGGCGGCCCTCTATCGCGGCGATTTCCTGGCCGGGTTCACGCTCAAGGACAGCCCGCCCTTCGACGAGTGGAGCGCTGTGCAGCGCGAGCATCTGCACGTGCAGGCGCTGGAGGCGCTCGGCCAGCTCGCGGCCTATCATGAGCAGCGCCGCGACTACGCCGCCGCCGCTGAGGCCGCGCGGCGGCAGTTGGCGTTGGAGCCGTGGCTAGAGGCAGCCCATCGCGTCCTGATGCGGGCGTACTGGGTTGGCGGGCGGCGGGCGGCGGCCCTCGCCCAGTACGACGCGTGCCGCACCACCCTGGCGGCGGAGTGGGGGATCGCGCCGGAGGCCGAGACGGTCGCCCTCTACGAGCAGATGCGTGACGGCCAGCGCCCGCCGCCTCTCGGCGACGCGGCCGCCCTGGCCCGCCACTTCCCGCCCCGCCGGACGTCGTTCGTTGGGCGGGAGACCGAACTGGCGCAGCTCGCCGACCGCTTGCAAGACCCCAACTGCCGCCTGCTGACCATCATCGGGCCGGGGGGCTGCGGGAAGACGAGACTGGCCTGTGAAGTGGCGCAACGTGAGGCGTCAGCGTTCCAGCATGGAGCCTGTTTTGTCTCCCTGGCTCCCCTCTCGTCCGCCGACTTGCTGGCCCCAACGCTGGCCCAGGCGCTTGAAATTCCGGTGCCGACGGGCGCCGACGTCAAGGCGCGGGTGCTGGCCTGGCTGCGTGACAAGGAGATGCTGCTCGTCCTCGACAACTTCGAGCACCTGGTCGCCGAGGCGCTCGTCGTGAGCGAGCTGCTCACGAGTTGCCCGTGGGTGAGCATCCTCACCACGAGCCGCGAGGGGCTGCACCTGTACGGCGAGCACGTCTTTCCGCTCGCGCCTCTCCCCATGCCTTCGTCGGTCGAGCTGTTCGTGCAGCGCTCCCAGGCCGTGGCGCCGGCCTTTCGCCTGTCGGAGGTGAACGCCGACGCGGTGGGGGAGATTTGCGCTCGCCTCGACGGTCTGCCGCTCGCCATCGAACTGGCCGCTGCGCAGGCCGGCGCCTACGCCGCCCACGAACTCCTCGCCCGGCTGAAACACAGCCTCACCGTGCTACCCTCGGTCTGGCGCGACCTCCCGCCGCGTCAGCAGACGTTGCAGCAGACCATCGAGTGGAGCTATACCCTGCTGGCGCCGCCGGAGCAGGCCCTCTTCCGCCGCTTGGCGGTGTTCGCCGGTGGCTTTGACCTGGCGTCCGTGGCGGCGGTGTGTGATGCGGATGGGGCGTTTGGGGCCGCCACACGTGACCTGCTGGCGACGCTGGTGGGCAAGAGCCTGGTCTACAGTGTCCAGGGGATGGCCGAGGCCGATGGGCGCGCCGCGCGCTATGACATGCTGCAGACGATTCGGGAATACGGCCTCCTCAAGCTCGATGACAGGGGCGAGACGGACGCGGTCCGCCGCGCCGCCCTCGCCTTCTTTACCCGTGTGGCCGAAGAGGCCGAGGCGAAGCTCACGAGCGCGGAGCGGCCGCTGTGGCTGGCCCGGCTCGACGCCGAGCAGAACAACCTGCGCATGGCGCTGGAGTGGGCGATTGGGGCCGAGCCAGTCGGGGCGCTGCGTCTGGCGACGGCGTTGGGCACGATGTGGGAGGTGCGGCTGCCCTTGTTCGTGGGCGGTGAAGTCCTGGCGCGCGCGCTTGACCGGGCTGAGGGAGCGCCCCCGGCGCTGCGCGCTAAGGCGCTGTACTGGGTGGGACGCATGGCGCTGCGGCGGGGGACACTCGGCGAGGCCCAGGCTGTCCTCGTCGAGAGCCGTGACCTGTACGGCGCGCTTGGCGATGGGCGCGGCCTGGCGCTGACTCTCAACGACCTGGGAAGCGTCCTGATGTGGCAGGGCCGGTATGCCGAGGCCGAGGACGTGTTCCAGGCAAGCCTGGCGATGCGGCGCGCGTCCGGCGAAGCGTGGTGGATCGCGCAGACGCTCAACAACCTGGGGATGATGACGTATCGGCGCGGGGAGTACGCGGTGGCGCAGGCCTACTTTGACGAGTGCCTGCACTACTTCCGCCAGACCGGCGCGGAGATGCCGCTGGCTTGGCCGCTCGGCGGGTTGGGGCAGGTAGCAATGGCCCAGGGAGACTACGTGGAGGCCGAGCGTCTCCTGGGTGAGAGCGTAGCCATCTGGCGCAAGCACAGGTTTGCCTGGGCGCTGGCCTACCGTCTCAACGACCTGGGTGTTCTCAAATGGCTCGTGGGGGATTACGCCGCCGCCTGGCGCAGCCACACCGAGAGCCTGACCATCGCCCATGAGATCGGCGACGAGCGCGGGCTGGCGTTTGCCCTGCAGGGCCTGGCGCGGGTCGCGGGGGCACAGGGGGATGCGCTGAAGGCGGCTTACCTCGTGGGGGCCGCTGCGGTGCGCTGGGAAAGGAGCGGCGCCGTCCGCTCCCAGCTTGAGCAGGGCATCGATGAGGGGCTTATGGCGCGCGTTCGAACGCAGTTAGACGAAGCCGCTTGCCAAGAGGCTCATCACGCTGGCCGCGCGATGAGCCTCGAGCAAGTCCTGGCCGAGCTGTCGCCGATGGCGGTGTCGGCTTGAGCTATCGATGTCTCAGCCACTCCGAGTCGGAGGCGGCGAACCCACTACCCCACGGGTGGCATGAGCGGGTCGTAGATGGTCTGGACGTCCTCGGCGTGGAAGCGCGCCGTCTGGTGCGACGGCGGCAGGGCTTCCTCGTAGAAGAAGGCCGGTAGCTCGTCGTCGGCGACGGTGAAGCCGGCGCGGCGGTTGAACTCGCGCTCCAGCCGCAGCGTCTCGCGCCCCAACTCGTAGTAGAACTCGGGTGTGAGGCTTGTTCCCTGCGCCGCGTTGATAGCCTTGACGATGAAGTCGAGGTTGACGTTGGTCACGCTGCGGCCAAACATGCACAGGCCGAGCGAGTCTTGCGCCGCGATCTTGATCTGGTCCTGGAGGCTCAGGTCCAGCAGCTTGGGCAGGTCCATGTCGCGTGTCTTCAAGCGCGGTAGGTTGCCGACGGTGTGGTCCGCGCCCTGGGCCGTCGTCATCATCGAGATGCCCGTGACCTCGACGACGCGGGGGTCGTAGGCGCTGATGGCCTGTTTCTTGATGACCGGCGCGCGCTTGACCCCGTAGTGCTCGGCGACCCGCGCCGTCCCCTGCGCCCACAGCCGCCCCTGCTCCGTCCCCTGGCGAATCTCGGCCAGGGCGCGGAACATGAAGTCCACGTCGCCAAACTCGGCCAGCCCGGCCTCCATCAGCACGCCCAGCGTGGCCCCGGTCTCGATGGTGTCGACCCCTAACTGGTTGGCGACGTAGTTCAGCATCGCCAGGTGGTCGGGGTCGCCGATGCCGCAGTTCGTGCCCAGCAGGCCCAGCGTCTCGTACTCGACGGGCGACACGACTTCCTTGCCCTCGGCGTCGTAGTAGACGTTGCTGCACTGAATGGTGCAGCCGGGCATACAGGCGTGGGTGTGCTTACCGCCGCGCGAGCGGTTGAGCGGCGCGATGTAGTCGCCGCCCATCTTGAATTCCTCGCCCGCCTTGATGTTGGCGAACTGGCCGCCGCTAAAGTTGCGCACCGGCAGGCCGCCGATGAGGTTCTGGAAGTCCGCCATACCCATGGTGCCGACGGCGGCGTAGAAGCCGGTGACCGTCTCGTCCTTGAGCAGGAGCTTCGAGTAGTCCTTGACCGCGTCGCGCACGCCTTTCGCGTCGTGGAACTGGGGCACGCGGTCCAGGTCCAGCACAATCGCCTTGACGCGCTTGCTGCCCAGCACCGCCCCGACGCCGCCCCGCGCCGCCAACCGCGACGGCCGGCCGTCGATGTCGCTAAAGGCGATGCCGGCGATCAACCCGTGGTACTCGCCCACCGGCCCGCACACGCCAATCGCGACCCGCTTGCCATACTTCTCGTAGAGCATGGCGGCCACCTCGAAGTTGCCCAGGCCGAGGTAGGGCGAGGCGTCGTCAAACGTCACCGTGCCGTCTTTCTTGACGTGGATGACCGTCCAGTTGGGCGCCGCGCCGTGCAGGACGAGCGCGCTGATGTGCAACTGGCCCATGCCGTAGGCGAACGTCCCACCGCCGTTGGCCTCCTTGATGCCCCCTGTCAGCGGACTCTTGCAGCCGACGCTGGTGCGGTTGGCGTTGGAGAAGCTGCTGCCCGCGAACGGCCCCGCCGAGAAGATGAGTGGGTTGGCCGGCGAGAGCGGGTCCACCGTCGCGGCATCCATCTCCAGGAGCTTCTTGGCAATCAGATGGCGGCCCGCCCAGACGCGCTCTTCCTCGGTCGCCTCACGCGTCGCCACCGCATGCGTGGCGAGATCGATATCCATGTATTTCCGCATGGCGCTTTGGCCTCTCTATTTGATGATAACGAGTCTGTATCTTAACCGAATCCGGATTTCCTGCCAAGTTCGGCGTCCGGCGCGCAATCATTTGGGCTTGTAACACGTATTACTATATGCTATGCTTTATACGATGTGCCCTGTCGCGCCTTGACTGCGCCGTTGGAAACCAGGTTATGTTTCAGCGTCTACGTCGTTTGTGGCAAGAGCCAACCTTCTTCACTCTCGCTAGCCTCGTCCTCGTCCTCGTCACCACCGTCACCCTCACGCTCCAGATAGCCGTCTGGCGCGCGCCGACGCCCCTTTCCGACAGCGACGCGCTGGTGGCGGTTCAACTGCCTACCCCGACGGATGAGCCGACCGCCGAGCCACTACCCTCGCCGGTGAGCGAGGCGCCATCACCGACCGCATCCCCCACGCTTGACACCGCGTTCGCCCCTGCGGACAGCGACGACCTGCGCCAGGCGGTCGCGGTCGAGCGGCGCGCCCTCCTCACCGCCAACGCTCCCCCCTCGGCCGTCAGCCTCGACGTGCCGGGCGCTGAGGCGCCCACCGACCCTACCCCACCCCTTCAGGCCCAACTCGCCAGCGTCGGCGAGGTCTGGCAGACCCTCAACAACTGTGGCCCGGCGTCGGTCTCGATGGTACTCGCCTACTTCGGGCGTCACGTCACCCAGGTCGAGGCCGAGAAGATTCTGCGCCCCGACCCGGAAATCTGGGGCATGCTCCCCAACGCCGTCCCACCCTACGTCGCGGCTTTTGGGCTGGGCGCGCGCGTCCTCGACCACGGCTCGGCCGACGTCCTCAAGACGTTGCTGCGCCAGGGCATCCCCGTCATCGTCGCCCAGTGGCTGTCCGAGGACCAGAAGCTCCCCCACTACCGCGTTGTGACCGGCTACGACGATGAGAAAGAGAGCTTCCTGGTCAACGACGGCGTCCTCGGCTTCGGCCACGCCATCGCCTACGCCGACTTCGACAAGCTGTGGGACGTGTACACCAACCTGTACATCCCCGTCTTCAAGAAGGACGACCAGGAGCAGGTGCGCGCCAGCCTGGCCGACCAGTGGGACCACACCGTGACCTTCCTGGCCGCCGTCCCGCTGCCCGACTGGGCGTTGCAGCTTCGCGCGGGCAGCGCTGCCGCCCCGACGGAGACGCCCGACGCCGAGCCGACGGCTGAGCCGACGGTTGAACTGAAGCCTAACACCAGCCCGGAGACGGCCTGGCCGTTGGTGGTCGCTGAGGAGCAGACGGGGACGCTCAAAGGCTCGACGGGCGGCAGCTTCGTCTTCTACACCGTCAAGAGCGCCGACAAGGCGGTCGTCCTGCGCTTCCACGGTACGCCCGACGATCCCGGCGCGTCCAAGGGCATCGGCGTCAAAGTCTACCGCGCCGACGGCAAGCTCGCCGCCGAGGGCTTCAATGAGACGGGCAAGATCGGCGAGCGCGTTGTGCGCCTGCCCGCGTCGGACAACGCGTACCTCGTCCAGGTCTACAACTACCTGCCCAACGCCGAGTTGACATTCAGCCTGACCTGGGAGAAGTAGGCGCGAGGCCTGCCTCGCCCCTACCCCATCGGCTCCGGCTGCGTCTCCGCTGTTGAGGGGGGAGCCGGCGCCGTCGCCCGTTTGAGCGCGCGGCGGCTCGACCCGTAGCGGGTAATGAGCGCCACGGCGGCGATGATGACCACCGTCGCGGCCACCGTGCGCGGGGTTAAGGCCTCGCCCGCGAGCGCCCAGCCCAGAAAGACCGCGACCACCGGGTTGACATAGGCATACGTCGAGGCCCGCGCCGCCGTCGTGTTCTGCAGCAGCCAGGTGTAGGCCGAGAAGCCCAGCACGCCGGGGAACAGGATCAGGTACGCCATCGACAGCAGCGACTGCGTCGTCATGGTTGCCGCCTGCACGTGCCCCCACTCGCCCGTCACTCCGCTCACCCCCAGCAAGCACAGCCCACCCACCACCATCTGCATCCCCGTCGCCATCAGGGGCGAGCGCGGCATGGCCGCGTCGCGCGCGTAGAGCGTCCCGAACGCCCAGGCCAGCCCGCCGGTCATCAGCACCCCCGCCGCGACCACATCCACCGCCGCGCCGCCCATGTTGCCCGGCCGAATCAGCAACGCCAGCCCGCTGAAGCCGGCCAGCAGGCCCACCAGGACCGGGCCTTGTGGGCGCGGCGAGCGATACACCAGCCAGTCCAGCAGGGCGATCCACAGCGGCACCACCGCCACCATCAGGGCCGCCAGCCCCGACGGCATGCGTTGTTGCGCCCAGGCGACGGCGCCGTTGCCGCACAGCATCAGGCACATGCCGACGACGGCCATCGCTTTCCACTGGGCGCGGGTGGGCGCTGGCCCGCGCTGTGACGATGCCCAGAGCAGCAGGATACTGCCGGCGATGGTGAAGCGAATCCCCGCCAGCAGGAACGGGGGCAGGCTCGCCAGCGCGAAGTGGACGGCCAGGAAGGTCGAACCCCAGATGATGTAGACGGCAAAGAACGCCGCGAGCAG
>CAZLBQ010000088.1:0-15203 GCA_964557745.1 uncultured Anaerolineales bacterium | reverse complement strand
GCGGCGCCGGACGACGCGGCGCGGCCCGCCGCGCGTCACCTGCTGCCCATTGCCCGCGTCCTCCAGGAGGTCTACGCCATCAGCCACCGCATCGCCCTGGCGGGCGAGATCGGCGTCTTCCTGGGCGGCGACCACTCCATCAGCGTCGGGACCATTGGCGGACAGTGCAGCGCCGAGCGCCTCGGCGTCCTGTGGGTCGACGCCCACGCCGACTTCAACACGCCCGACACCTCGCCGTCCGGCAACGTGCACGGCATGCCCCTGGCCGCGCTGCTGGGCTTGGGCCCGGCTGAGCTGGTCGATCTGGGACTGCCGGGGGCCAAGCTCGACGCATCGTGCGTCGCCCTCGTCGGCCTGCGCAGCATTGACGAGCTAGAGCGCGTCCACCTGCAAAAGAGCGGCGTCGGCGTGTTCACCATGCGCGACATCGACGAGCGGGGCATGGCGGCGGTGGCCGGGGAGGTCATGCGGCGGCTGGGCCACGTCGACCGCCTCCACGTCAGCCTGGACCTGGACAGCCTCGACCCGGAGGTCGCGCCGGGGGTCGGGACGCCCGTGCCGGGCGGTCTGAGCTACCGCGAGGCGCACCTGCTGATGGAAATCCTGGCCGACACGGGACGCGTCCGCTCGCTGGACCTGGTCGAGATCAACCCCATTCTGGACCACCGCAACACCACCGCCCAGATGGCCGTCGAACTCGCCGCGTCGCTGCTCGGCCAGCGGATTCTGTGAACTCAGCACTCGTCACTCAGTACTCAGCACTCAGGACTGCCTATGGGAGACCCGCTCGCCTACCCACCGCTCCACTCAGCGGAGCACCTTGTCACCTCGCTGCTTGAAGAGCGCCTGCCTGCCATGACGGGCTACGAGGCGCGCCTCAAGAGCCGCAAATGCGTCATCGAGTTCGACCACCCCACGCCGTTGAGCGAGGCCGACATCGCGCCCATCGGGGCGGCCATGCAGGCGGCCATCGCCGCCGACTGGCCGGTGACGATTACCGAGCTGCCCCGCGCCGAGGCGGGCCACCTGCCCAACCTGGCCGAGATCCCCGCCGACCTGCCCCTCGTGCGCCAGGTCGCCATCGGGCGCTACCCACGCGCCTGTCGCGGCCGCCACGTCACGCGCACGGGCGAGATTCAAGGCTTCCGCCTGACGAAGTTCACCGCCGTGGGCGACCACCGCTACCGCCTGAACTTCTCGGTAGACTAGCCAGACTTCCTATGCCTTCCTACCCCTTCCTACGGAGTCTCCCATGCCTACCTTCACCGTCACGTTAACCTTGAAAGTCACCACAAAAGAGGCGGACGCCGCCAAGGTCAAAACGAAGATCGCGGACCCGAAAGTGCTAGAGCGGATGCAGAACAAGGTGGAGTACGGCGCCAGCCAGATCGAGGTGGTCGATGTCAAGGTCGCGCCGCTCCTTGACACCACCGCGTAGCGTAGCTACAATGTAATCACACAATGCTTGCTGGCAGGAGAGAAGTAGCATGAGCGCGGTAATCAGGACTCGCATCATCAGGATTGGCAACTCACAAGGCATTCGCATCCCCAAAGTTCTACTCGATCAAACAGGACTAGGTGAGGAAGTCGAACTGGAAGCCCAGGAAGGGCAAATTGTGATTCGCCCACTAGAACACCCACGCGCCGGCTGGGATGAGCAGTTTCGTCAGATGGCCGAAGCGGGAGATGACAAGCTCCTCGATCCTGATCTGACCGGCTTAAGCTCTTTCGATCAGGGCGAATGGGAATGGTAGTCCAGCGCTTTGATGTCTATCTGGTTGACCTAGAACCTACGCAGGGTAGCGAGATACGCAAGACCCGCCCTTGCCTCATCATCTCTCCCGACGAGATGAACCGTTATCTCGCGACAGCTATTATGGCCCCGATGACCACAGGCGGAAAGACCTATCCGACTCGTATCCCGTGCGTTTTCCAGGGTAAAGCAGGCCACGTAGCCCTCGACCAGATCAGGACCATTGATAAGACACGGTTGCTCAAGCGACTAGGTCGCCTGGACACGCCAATACAGAAGGCCGTTTTGGATGGTCTTGCCCGGCTATTTGCCGAATAGCTTATCGTCGCGCCCTTCCTAACGCCCCAGGAGTCCCCTATGCCAGCCGACCGCATCGCCACCATGACCGAGTCGCTCATCCGCGAGATGACGCGCATCGCCATCGCCCACGACGCCATCAACCTGTCGCAGGGCTTCCCGGACTTCCCAACGCCCGACGCCCTCAAGCAGGCAGCGGTCGACGCCATCATGAGCGACCACAACCAGTACGCCATCACCTGGGGCTCGAAGGCGCTGCGCGAGGCGCTGGCCGATAAGCTGCGCGCCTGGTATGGCATGGAGGTCGACGCCGAGCGCAACATCACCATCTGCGTCGGCGTCACTGAGGCCATCGTCGTCACCATGATGTCGCTCATCAACCCAGGCGACGAGGTGGTCATCGTCGAGCCGTTCCACGAGAACTTCTACCCGGCCACCATCTTCGCCGGCGGCATCCCACGCTATGTCGCCCTCGAGCCGCCCGACTTCCGCCTCGACCCGGACAAGCTGCGCCGCGTGTTCAACAACAAGACACGGGCGATTATCCTCAACACGCCGCACAACCCGACGGGCCGTGTCTTCACCCGCGAGGAGTTGCAGGGGGTCGCCGACCTGTGCCAGCAGTACAACGCGGTCGCCGTCACTGACGAGATCTATGAGCACATCGTCTACGACGGGCGGCGGCACATCCCCCTGGCGACCCTACCCGGTATGGCCGAGCGGACCGTCACCTGTGGCGGCCTGTCCAAGACCTACGCCATCACCGGCTGGCGGCTGGCGTACACCGTCGCTCCCGAAGCGATCAGCAACGCCATCCGCACCGTCCACGACTTCACGACCATCTGCGCCCCAACGCCCCTCCAGGAGGCCGCCGTCACCGCCGTCAAGTTCCCGCTCAGCTACTACGAGCAGTTGCAGGCCGACTACCACGCCCGGCGCGACAAGATGATGACCATCCTGCACGACGTCGGCTTCAAGGCCGCCCCGCCTGAAGGCGCGTACTATGTCATGGCCGACTTCAGCGGCCTGGGTTTCCCGTCGGACGATGACCACGCCTTTGCCCACTGGCTTACCACCGAGGTCGGCGTGGCGGTCGTGCCCGGCTCGTCGTTCTATCGCACGCCGGGGCTGGGGCGCGGCCTGGTGCGTTTCGCCTTCCCCAAGAAGCTGGCGACGCTCGACGCCGCCCACCAGCGACTCAAGGTGGGCCTGCCGAAGCTGCGCCACCAGACGGTGTCCATACCGTAATCGGCATTGTCACGGTTTTGTGATATAATGACCCCGACGTCGGACCTGAGGGAGTGATCAAGGCCCGCGCGTCACTCCACCAAGGAGGTCTGGTCCAACCCGCTGCGCCCTGCTGCCATCCGGCGCCACGGTGGCGCAGCCTGAATAGTGTCCATGTCCAGGGGGGACTTCACCATGAACCGTTGGCAGCCGCCACGTCGCCGCTCGCAACGAGCCGTCGGGGCCAGAGTCGGCCTGCTCGCCGTGCTGGCCGTCGCCGCCCTCAGCTTGATCCTGTCGCTGTTCGCCGCCCAGGCCTATCCGACTGCTGCAGCAGCCAACGGGCTGGCGCTGCCCGCCGCGACAGCCACGAACACGCTCCCGCCGCCCTTGATTACATCCTGTACCAGCCCGCTGGCGCCCACGCCAACCGTCGCGCCAGGCCGCGACACAGTCCTGCGCGTCGTTCCCGCCTCGTCTGTCATCGCCCTGGGTGATACGACAACCATCTGTGTCTACCTGGAGAACGTCACGAACCTATACGCGGTGGATATTTCGTTGAGCTTCGACAACACGCTCATCCAGGCGCAGGATGCCCTGCCCGGTACCATCGGCACCAACGTCCAGCCGGGCCAACTGCCGTCGGCGAATAACGGTGGGACGCTGTTCTCGCAGAACAATGACGTCACCAACGGCGTCATCCACTACGCGGCGAGCCTGGTCCTGCCAGCTCAGGGTCAGAGCGGCTCGGGTATCGTCTTCGCGTTCAATGTCGTCGGTGTCGGCATTGGAACGTCCCCGCTGACGCTGCAGGTCAACGATATGCTGGATCAGTCCGTCAACCCGATTGCCGTCACCCCCGTGTCCGGGACGATCACGGTTCTCGCGGCGCTGCCGACGATGACCCCGACCGCGACCGCGACCGCCACCGCCACCGGTACAGCCACGGCGACGGCGACGCAGACGTTGACTCCAACGGCCAGCCCCACCGCGACCGCCACGGGCACAGCCACGGCGACGCGCACCGCGACCCCGCCCCCTACGCTGACTGCCACACCCACGGCGACGCGCACCACCGCGCCGACATTGACGCCGACGGCCTCGCGCACCGCGACGGCCACGCCGACGGCGACGGCGACGCGCACGGCCACCCGCACCGCGACGCCCTCGCCCACCGTGACCCTGACGCCCACCGCCAGCGCGACGCGCACGGCCAGCCCCACCGTGACCACCACCAACACACCCGGGCCTAGCCTCACCCCGACACCCACGCTGACCGCGACGGCCACCCTGCCGCCGACCATGACGCGCACCGCGACGGCGACGCGCACGGCGACCGCCACGCTCGGCCCGTCGCCGACGCCCTCCATCACGCCGACGCCGACCAACACTATCCCGACGACAGCCACGCCCAACACCGACCGGCCGGCGATGTGGAACAACGGGAATTGGTTTTTGCGGCGGTCGCTGACGACTGGGCCTGCTGAGATCCAGTTCAACTACGGCCTGTACTATGACACCCCTCTCATGTGCGATTGGGATGGCAATGGGACGAAGACGCCCGGCGTTTTCCGCGCCGGGACGTGGTACCTGAGCAACTCGGTTCCGCCCACCGGCTATGATATCATTGTCGCGTTCGGCACGTTGGGTGACATCCCCATTTGCGGTGACTGGGACGGCAACGGCGCCCAAAGTGTCGGGGTGGTGCGCAATGGTCAGACATGGTATCTGAGCAACAGCAACGTCAACCCCACGACGGATATCGTCTTCAGCTACGGCGCCTACTCTGACCGCCTGTACGTGGTAGGGGATTGGGACGGCAACGGGACAGACACGCCGGGCATCGTCCGCAGCGGCCAGTGGCTGCTACGCAACAGCAATTCCACGGGCGTGGCCGATATCACGTTCTACTACGGCGTCGCCACCGACCGTGCGCTGGTTACGGGCGACTGGGATGGCACAGGGAAGGACCGTCCGGGCGTAGTGCGCGGCGGAGACTGGTACCTGCGCACCACCAATACCACGGGCATTGCCGACATCACCTTTAGCTATGGTGGACCAGGTGATACACCGCTCGTGTGGCGGTAAAGGATAGGGGCATGAAATTCGATGCCTTGCTGCTCATGGATCGGCTGGCTGACGTTCCGTCGGGCGCGCAGGCCATCGAGGCGATTGGGTTCGACGGGTTGTGGACGCACGAGACGGCCCACAACCCGTTCTTCCCCCTCGTCCTCGCCGCCGAACACACCCACCGCGTCGAGCTAGGCACGGCCATTGCCGTCGCCTTCCCGCGCAGCCCGACCGTCCTGGCCCACATCGCCTGGGACCTGGCGGCGCAGTCGGATGGCCGCTTCATCCTGGGTCTGGGCACTCAGGTGCGCGCCCACATCGAGCGCCGCTTCGGCGCCGAGTTTGAGCATCCCGTCGAGCGCCTGCGCGACCAGATCCTCGCTATGCGCGCGCTGTGGAACACGTGGCAGACGGGCGCGCCGCTGCGCTATCGCGGCCAGTTCTACAAGCTGACCCTGATGACGCCCTTCTTCAGCCCCGCGCCCATTGCCCACCCGGCCATCCCGGTCTACATCGCGGGCGTCAACAAGCGCCTGTGCCAGCTCGCGGGGGAGGTGTGCGACGGCTTCCTGGTCCACCCCTTCGACTCGGCCAAGTACTTGAGTGAGATCATCCTGCCCAATATCGAGGCGGGCGCACGGGCGGCCGGGCGCAAGCACGAGGATGTCGCCCTCGTCGGCTCGATCTTCGTCGTCGCCGAGGACGACCCCCGCGAGGCTGATCAGATGCGCGAGGCGGCGCGCCAGCAAATCGCCTTCTACGCCTCGACGCCGAGCTATCGCGGCGTGCTAGAGATTCACGGTTGGGGGGCGGTGGGAGAGCAGTTGAGCAGTCTGGCGGTGCGCCAGAAGTGGGATGAGATGCCCCTGCTCATCAGCAACAAGATGCTGGATACCTTCGCCGTCCAGGGGCGCTGGGTCGACCTGCCGCGCCTGGTCCAGCAGCGCTTCGGCGGTCTGCTCGACCGCGTCATGGTCTACATGCCCTACCTGCCTGGGCAAATGGACGACCGCTGGCGGCAGGCGGTTCAGGGGTTCCAGACGACGGCAGCCTAGTGGTCCGCCGCCTCGCACGGCGGCGTCCCCTTCGCGTCGATACCCTGCTGCGCGAGCATGGCCAGGAGATTGCGGGCCTGCCAGGGGATGCGGCAGTCGTAGGCGCGGCAGGCGTGGGGCCGCTCGGCGTGGATGAGACAGCGGTCCGTCGCGTCGTCCAGGTACGCGCAGCGCCCGCTCTCGCGGGGCAGGGTCCACAACCTACCCCGCCCCTCGGCAAAGCCCGCCTCTACCAGCGCGGCGTCCTCAGGGTGGCGCTCCGGATACACGGGAACCGTGGCGAAGCCCCGGCAGCACAACGCTCGACACCGCTCGCACGGCGGCTCCCCCACCCACCCATTAGACCATTCGTCTTTCATCATTGTCCATCGTCCATCGTCCGTCGTCACTCAGCACTCGTCACTCAGCACTCAGCACTCACGACTCAGCACTCACTCCTCGGAGACTCCATGCTGCGCATCGGTATCGTCGGCTGCGGCCGCATCCTCAACGCCCATCTGCAAGGCTTCGCCCAGTTGCGGGCGGCGGGCATGGACGGCTTTCGTATCACGGCGCTCTGCGCCCGCGTCGAGAGCGACGCCCTGATGTTCCGCCGGCGCGGCGTGGGGCCACCGCCCCGCCCGCCCGTCATGGACCCTGCCACGGGCGACCCGCTGGCCGCGCCCCACACCTACGTCAGCGACTTCCAGCCTGACCTGCTCCCTGAAGTATACACCGACTACGCCCAGATGATCGCCCACGGGCCGGTGGACGCCGTCCTGGACCTGACGACCCTCGCCCTCCACCACCAGGTGGCGGCAGCCGCCTTTGCTGCCCGGAAGCATCTGCTCACCCAGAAGCCCCTCGCCGTCAGCGTCCGCGCCGGGCGGCGCATGGTGGACGAGGCCGACGCGCGGGGCCTGACGCTCGGCGTGTTCGAGAACGTGCGCCAGATGACGGAAGTCCGGGCGGCGGCGTGGGCCGTGCGGCGCGGCCTGATTGGGACGCCGCAACTCGCCATCCTGGGCAGCCTGGGCGGCGTCTGGTCGCCTGACCGCGTTGTCGCCGACACCCCGTGGCGGCACCAGAAGCTCCTGGCCGGGGGCGGCGGGACGATTGACATCGGCGTGCATCAGTTCGACTGGCTGCGCGCCGTCATAGGCGAGGTACGGACCGTCTTTGGGACGGTCCGCGCCTACGAGCCGACCCGCCGCCGCGTCGTGGACGGCCGCGTTGAGACCGTCCAAGCCAACGTCGACGACACCTACCTGGCGACGGCCTATCTCGACGGCGACGCGGTCGGGCAACTGCTCTGGTCGTGGGCCGGGCGCGGCGAGGCCATCACCCTCCCCGATACACCCGCGTTCCTGGGCAGCGAGGGCGGCATCCACGGCGCGTGGTTGACGCGGGGCGGCCAGCGCGAGGCCCTAATCCAGCGCTTCGAGGCCGAGATGACGCCCGACGAGCGGACGCGCTTCTTCCCCCTCGGCCTGCGTGACCCGTACGCCATTCTCCAGCACGACTGGCTCCAGGCCATCGCCCACGGCACGGACCCGGAGACGAGCGGCGTGGAAGGGCTGCGCGATCTGGCGTGCGCCTTTGGCGTCATCGAGTCCTCCCTCCTCCGGCGCGTCGTCAGCCTGGACGAGATTCTGACCGGCGCCGTCGACGGCTACCAGCGCGAGATCGACGCGCACTATGGACTGCTACCAGACCAGGCGGAGGCAGAATGACTAGCATCGGATTGATCGGGGCGGGCTTACTAGGCGGCTACCACGCCCAGCGCTGGCGGCAGTTGGGCGTCAGCGTGGACACGGTCTTCGACGTTGACACCCACGCGGCCGCGCGGCTGGCGGCGGACGTCGGCGCGACAGTCGTCGGGACACTGGACGAGGTCATCGCCCGCGCCGACGTGGTGGACGTCTGCACGCCGCCGACGGCGCATCGTGAGCCGACGCTCATGGCTCTGCGCGCCGGGCGGCCCGTCATCTGCGAGAAGCCACTGGCTCGCTCGCTCGACGACGCTCAGGCCATGGTCGAGGCAAGCGAAGCCACGGGAACGCCGCTGCTGGTTGCCCACGTCGTGCGCTTCTTTCCGGAGTTCGCCCGCGTCCACGATCTCGTAGCGGGTGGCGCGATTGGCAAGCCCGGCGTCTATCGCTCGTCGCGCCTCGCCAGCTTCCCGCAGTGGCGCGCCTGGTACGCCGACGAGACCGTGAGCGGCGGCGTCCTGCTCGACCTGCTGAGCCACGACTTCGACTTCGCCCGCTGGTGCTGCGGCGAGGTCAAGCGCATCTTCGTCCGCCGCGCCCGCTGGAACGGCCCGCCGCGCGGCGAGCATGTCTTCGCCCTGCTGCGCTTCAGGAGCGGGGCCATCGGCCATATCGAGGGCGGCTGGAGCCGCCCGCCCGGCGGCTGGCGGACCCACGTCGAGATCGCCGGCGACGGCGGCCTGCTCGACGTCAGCGGGACCGACATTCAGCCGGTCCAGGTGCGGCTGCACAGCGGGCAGCCCCTCATCCTGGCGGCGCAGCCCGCCGACGACCCCTACCTGGCCGAGTTGCGCCACTTCCTGGCCTGCATCGAGACAGGCGTCGCGCCGCGCGTCACGCCCCGCGACGCCCTCGCCGCGCTGCGCATCAGCCTGGCCGGCATGGCCTCGGCGGCCACTGGCCGGCCCGTGACAGTGGAGGCGCTATGACCTTGCGCGTTGGTTTCCTGGGCGTCGCCCACGTCCACACCCCCAGTTATGTCGCCGCCTTCCAGGCGCATCCCCAGGCCGAGATTGTCGGCCTCTACGACTGGGACGCCGCGCGGGCGGCCCACAGCGCAACGCAGTGGGGCATCCCTGCCTACGATTTGGACACCTTGCTGGGCCAGGGCCTGGGCGCCGTGGTCATCTGCGCCGAGAACAGCTACCATCGGCCCCTGACCGAGGCCGCCGCCGGGCGCGTGCGCGCTATCCTGTGCGAGAAACCGCTGGCGACGACGCTGGCCGACGGCCAGGCCATGCTCGATGTCTTGGCCCGCACGGGCACGCGGATGCAGATCTGCTTCCCAGTCCGCTACGCGATGGCGGCCCTGACTTTGCAGGAGGTTCTGGCGGGGGGCGCCCTGGGGCGGGTTCACACGGCGCGCACCACCAATCACGGCACGATGCCGGGCGGCTGGTTTGTTGTGCCCACCTTATCGGGCGGAGGCGCGGTCATCGACCATACCGTCCATGTCATCGACCTGCTGCGCTGGTTGTGGCCGGGGGTCGAGGTCGAGGAGGTCTACGCCGAGATCGGCGACAGCCTCCTACATCCCAGCCTGGGCATCGACGACGCGGGCCTGCTCTCCTTCACGCTGTCCAATGGCGTCATCGCCACCCTGGACACGAGCTGGTCGCGGCCGCCGTCTTATCCCATCTGGGGCGACGTGACGGTCGAGATGGTGGGCGAGCAAGGTGTCGTCAGCGTCGACGTCTTCTCCCAGAACGTCAACCTCGCGCCGCGCGACGGCGCGTACCGTTGGGGCGGCTACGGAGCGGACCTCGACGCGGCGCTGGTGGGTGACTTCATCGCCATGGCGCTCAGCGACCGCCAGCCGTCCATCACCGCTTGGGACGGCTTCAAGGCCACCGAAGTTGCCCTGGCTGCCTACGCGTCGGCGCAGCGCGGTGCGCCTATCCGCCTGCCGCTGACGGTCTCATAGAGATCGGTGACGCTCTAGACCCAACAGGTCTTGAAGATCTGTTGGGTCTAGAGCGTCATACACCACCAAAACTACGCAGGGGGCGAGCCACACTTGCACCCTGCGTAGTTTTTTCGCCCCTTCCGTCGTATGTATAGTGGATTTGCGCCCCATTGAAAATGCTAGAAAGGGATTATCTCATGCCTCCCGGCCGCATCGTGCGCCTATTCTTTCCCCTGAGCCTCGTCGTCCTGACGGCTGTGCTGATGGGTCTCAATTTAGGCCAGCCCATCAAGGCAACGACCGCCGCTCCGGCGCTGACCGCGACAGAGACAGTCACCCCAGGCGTCTTGATGTTCTTCCCCCTCATCGAGCGCGCCCTATCGCTGGTGACACCGCGCCCGACGACGACGCCCTTCCTGACGCCCAATCCCAGCTTTACGCCGGGCGCCACGCTCACCGGCGCGCCGAGCTTCACCCCTGCGCCCTCCATCACCAACGCCGCCAGCTTCACCCCCGGTCCGACGTTGACGACCGCGCCGAGTTTCACCCCTGGCGCCACACTGACCACTGCGCCCAGCTTCACCCCTGGCCCGACCATCACTACGGCGCCCAGCTTTACCCCTGGGCCAACCATCACGACCGGTCCCAGCTTTACGCCTGGCCCGACCATCACCACGGCGCCCAGTTTCACACCGGGCGCGACGATCACCAGCGCGCCGAGCTTCACCCCCGCGCCCTCCATCACCAATGCACCGAGCTTCACCCCCGCGCCGTCTATCACCAACGCGCCGAGCTTCACGCCGGCCCCGTCGCTGACCCCGCTACCCAGCTTCACCCCCAAACCGGCCGACGATACCGCCCCGGCGCCGGATGAGGTGGGCGCCACCCCTGCTCCGGATAGCAACGTCGCCGCGCCCGCCGGCTTCTCCGTCACGCGTGTCGTCAGCCAGGTGTTCAACGCCCTGCGCATGCTCATCTGGGGTCGCTAGACGCGTCACGTTCTCGCCTTGCCCCCATCCGCTGGGACACAGACGGATGGGGGTTCTGTTTGGACATGCCCCATTTGACAGACCATGCTATAATTTTTGTTGAGCCAACGTCGTCCGAGCGGCGCTGGCCCTTTCTTGTGGAGAGACTATGGCGGACAAGCGATTGCTGGTTGTGTTTGCCCATCCCGATGACGAGTCGTTTGGGCCGGGGGGAACCCTGGCGAAATACGCCCACGAGGGCGAGGTTCACCTGCTGTGCGCGACGCAGGGCGAAGTGGGCGTGGTCGACGCCCACCTGTTGGAAGGCTTCAAAGACATCGCCGACCTGCGGACGAGCGAACTGGCCTGCGCCCAACAGGCGCTCGGCATCCAGAAGCTCGACTACCTGGGCTACCGTGACTCAGGGATGCCGGGCACCGAAACCAGTCGTCATCCCGACTGCCTGGCGATGGCCAAGACCGAGGAGGTAGCGGCGCGACTGGTGGCGGTCATGCGAGCGTACCGCCCTCAAGTCGTCCTGACTTTCGACCAGTATGGCGGCTACGGCCATCCGGACCACGTCGCCATCCAGCGGGCCACCGTCATGGCCTTCCACGCCGCTGGGGACGCGGCCCAGTTCCCGGACGCAGGCCCGCCCTACCGCCCCCAGAAGCTCTACTACAGCGTCTTCCCCAAGCGCCTCATGCGCTGGATGGTGCGGAGCATGCGTCTGTTCCGCCGCGACCCGACGAAGTTCGGCCGCAACCAGGACATCAACCTGGCCGAAATCGCCAGTTGGGAAGTGCCGATTACGACGCGGGTGGACATTCGCGCGTGGTACGAGGTCAAGATGACAGCGGCGCGCTGTCATCACAGCCAAGGCGGGGGGAGCGGCATGTGGCGGCCCATCCCCGGACCACTCCGCCGCCGCCTGCTCGGCTTCGAGACCTTCTACCGGGCCTACCCTGAAGTCCCGCCGCGCGCGCGCCTGGAGACCGACCTGTTCGCGGGTGTGACGGAGATGGCAGCGCCATGATCGAGCGCCGGCCGGGTCCGGACGAGACGCCGCCGCCGACCAGCCTGACCCCTGAAGCCATCTTTGTCGAGTGGCTGGGGGGGCTGACCGGCGGCGTTGTCCTGGCCATGCTAACCCTGTACATCACGCTGGGGACGGGGCCGGAGCGCAACATCGACCGCGCCACGGTGGGCTTCGCCGCCGCCCTGGCCCAGGTAGCCTACGCGCTGGGCGTCCCCGGTGGCATCGCCTTCGTCGGACGGTCGTTCACGCCCGCCGGGTCACTCGGCTTGGCAATGGTAGGGAGCGCCCTCGGTGGCGGGCTGGCCTGGTTCGTCGGCAGCCAGAGCGGCCTGCTCCCGAACTTCCGCGGCTACGCCATCACCTTTGGCCTCGTCACCCTCGTCGTCGCCCTCGTCGGCTACAACCTCCCCCGTCTCAGGCAGTTTAGACAGCGTTAACAGGCCCTCTACAACTGCACCGAGCGGGCCTCGATGAGGCGCAACGCGTGGGCGATGAAGTCGTCGACGGCCATCGCGCCGCGATCCTCGTTCGTCCGCAGCCGCACCGCCACCGTCCCGTTCTCGGCCTCGCGGTTCCCCACGACCAGCATGTAGGGAATCTTCTGCACCTGGGCGTCGCGGATCTTGGCCCCCATGCGCTCGCTGCGCAGGTCGGCCTCGACGCGCAACCCGACGGCCTTGAGCTTCGCCGTCACTTCCTGGGCGTACGCCTGGTGGCGGTCGGCGACCGGGATGACCTTCACCTGGACCGGGCTGAGCCATAGCGGCAGCGCGCCCGCGAAGTGCTCCAGGATGACGCCGATGAAGCGCTCGAACGAGCCGAAGATGGCGCGGTGGATCATGACCGGCCGCTGCGGCGTGTTGTTCGAGTCGATGTACTCCAACTCGAAGCGCTCCGGCATCTGGTAGTCCAACTGAATCGTAGCGATCTGCCACTCCCGACCCAGAGCGTCGTCGAACTTGATGTCGATCTTCGGCCCGTAGAACGCCCCGTCGCCCGGGTTCAGAATGTACTCCAGCCCGTTGATGCGCAGCGCCTCAGCCAGCGCATTCTCCGCCTGGTCCCACTGCTCGTCCGACCCCAGGCGGTCCTCAGGCCGCGTGCTGAGGTAGAACTTGGGCTGAATCTCGAACCACTCGTAGAACTCGCGTACCAGCGCCAGCACGCCGCTGATCTCGTCCTGGATCTGGCTCGGCATACAGAAGATGTGCGCGTCGTCCATCGTGATCTGACGCACGCGGAACAGGCCGTTGAGCGTGCCCGACAGCTCGTTGCGGTGCAGCCGCCCAATCTCGTTCAGGCGCAGCGGCAGGTCGCGGTACGACCGCACGTCCGTCTTGTACAGGACACACGCCTCCGGGCAGTTCATCGGCTTCAGTGAGAACGTCTGCTCCTCGACCTCCAGCTTGAACATGTTCTCGCTGTAGTGGTCCCAGTGGCCTGACGTCTCCCAGAGCCGCTTGTTGACCATGATGGGCGTGCTGACCTCGTCGTAACCGTCGGCGTCGTGAATCTCACGCCACACCTTCTCCAACTGACGGAAGACGACCATGCCCTTGGGGTGCCAGAAGGGCGCGCCGGGCGCCACGTCGTGGAACGAGAAAAGGTCCAACTCCCGCCCCAGCTTCTTGTGGTCGCGCTTCTTGGCCTCTTCCAACCGCCACAGGTACTGCTCCAACTCGGCCTGGCTGGGCCACAGCGCCCCGTACACACGCTGCAGCATCGGCCGCTCCGAACTGCCGCGCCAGTACGCGCCCGCCACCGACATCAGCTTCAGCCCCTCGCGGGGGATGTCCGCCGTCGACGGCACGTGCGGACCGCGACACAAGTCCTCGAAGTCGCCGTCGCGGTATGTCGAAAGCTCCACCGCGCCCTCGACCGGATTACCGTACTCGTCCACCTCGCCCTTGAGGAGATCGTTGATGAGTTCCAGCTTGTACGGCTGGTCCTTGTACAGTTCCCGCGCCTCATCGGGCGACACGACGCGCTTCTCGAACGGGTAGCCCTCGGCGATGAGTTCCCGCATCCGCGCCTCAATCTGCGCCAGGTCGTCCGGCGTCAGGGGGCGAGGCAGGTCAAAGTCGTAGTAGAACCCTGTGTCGATGGGCGGGCCAATGCCGAGCTTGGCCTCTGGGAAGTAGTCCAGGACGGCCTGGGCGAGCACGTGCGCCGCCGAGTGCCGCATCCGATACAGCCGATCCGCATCCACCGGGGCCACCTGCCCCTCTTGCACAACGCTTGCCATCTTACCCTCCTCTTGAAATACAAAAACCCTCCCGTCCGCTTGGGACGAGAGGGAGTCTCCCGTGGTTCCACCCACTTTCGGCAAGCGCCGCGCGCCTGCCCTCAACCGCCGTTAACGGGGCGGCGCCGCCGAGCATTACTAGTTGACCAACGGCGAACGACCAATGACGAAAGCAGCTATCGGTCTTTGGTCTTTCGTCCTTCGTCGCCGCAGGCCACGTTCCTCTCGGAGCTGGCCGGTGGTTTTCCCTGGGCCCTGTTGCGAGCGGGGCTTCCAGTCGCTGACCCCGCCTCCCTGGCGCCGCGCCCCAGGTACTCGTCCGGCTCCTACGCCTATACTCATGTGATACCCATTATAGTCCCGTCTTACATCCGGGTCAAACCCCGTTTGACTGATCCGCCTATCCCTCGTCCGAATGACGGCCTATCCGCCCAGCTATGGCCAGGTAGCAAACTGGCGTGATTGGTCCACGCGGTGTAATATCACGCCAACATACCCACTGGAGGGAATCCTTACTCGATGATACCACCGTCCATACGTTCAGCCAAGGACTTGATTACCGCGCACGAGGTCATCCGTGAGGGCTTCCTCAAACAGGCGATGACGAAGACACAGAAAGCTTCACCCTACGTCGCGGAAGCGCGCCGTCTGTCAGCTATTCTGCAGACTGTCGAAAACGTCGAGAGTCTTCTCCACCACAAGGACATTCGACTCCCGCTCTTGGCCGCCGCAGGCTTCTCGGACAAGGCGGGGAGGTGACGAGGCCGTCAAAGCGCCCTCTCGCCAAGGTTGGGAGAATATCGAGACAAGACCCGACATGGAGTTGGATAGCTCCCTGAGCAGGAGGCGCTTGACTTCAATCGTCTCGGCGCTACTGGGTAGCAGCTCGATA
>CAZLBQ010000087.1:0-15221 GCA_964557745.1 uncultured Anaerolineales bacterium | reverse complement strand
CACAGAATGGCGTCGCCTCGCTCGTTGTGACCTGCGTCGGCTCTAGCGCTCGCTCGCCGCTCGACCATTGCCGCTGTGGGCCTGACCGTCGGCGCTCGGCTTCAACACGACTTTGATACAGCCGTCCTGCTTCTGCTTGAACAGCTGGTAGCCGTCGGGGGCGTCGTTCAGGGACATGACGTGGGTGACGATGACCGACGGGTCGATCTCACCGCGCTGGATGCGCTCCGTCAGGGGCTGCAAGTAGCGCTGGACGTGAGTCTGGCCGCTGCGGACTGTGAGCCCCTTGTTCATCAGCGCGCCCATCGGCACCTTGTCCACGAAGCCACCGTAGACGCCGGCGATGGACAGCGTCCCGCCCTTGCGGCAGGCCCAGATGATCTGGCGCAGGACGTGGCCGCGATCGGTCGCCATGTAGGTTTCGGTCTTGACGCGGTCGATGATGGCGTCCGGCTCGAAGCCATGCGACTCGAGGCCGACGGCATCAATGCACGCGTCGGCGCCGCGCCCGCCCGTCATGTCGGTGAGGACTTCCAGGACATCGACTTCCTTGAGGTTGAGCGTATCGGCGCCCGCCTTCTGCGCCAGGGCCAGGCGCTCGGGGATATCGTCGATGGCGATGACCCGCGACGCTCCGAGCATAAATGCACTGCGGATAGCGAACTGGCCAACCGGACCGCACCCCCACACGGCGATGACATCGCCGCGATGGATGTTGCAGTTCTCGGCCGCCATGTAGCCGGTCGGGAAGACGTCGGCCAGCATGACCGCCTGCTCGTCGGTCAGGCCGTCGGGGAGCTTCATCGGACCGACGTCGGCGAAGGGCACGCGGACGTACTCCGCCTGGCCGCCGGCGTAGCCGCCCGTCAGGTGCGAGTAGCCGAAGATGCCAGCGGGCGAGAACCCGAACAGCTTCTCGGCCATCCAGGCGTTGGGGTTGGTGTTGTCACACAGCGAGTACAGCTCGTGCTGGCAGAACCAGCAGCGGCCGCACGAGATGGGGAAGGGCACAACCACGCGGTCGCCCACCTTGAGGTTCTTGACCTCAGGCCCGACCTCGGCAATCTCGCCGACGGTCTCATGGCCCAGGATGTCGCCCTGCTCCATCGTCGGCATCACACCGTCGTACAGGTGCAGGTCCGAGCCGCAGATGCAGGCCGCCGTGACCTTGATGATGGCGTCGTGGGGGTTCAGGATTTTGGGATCAGGCACCGTCTCGACGCGAACTTCGTGCTTATCGACCCAGCAGAGTGCTTTCATGAGTACCGTCCTTACTGTTGTGTCAGCGCTTCGGCCAACTTACCGGTTACTGAGCGCTGGCCGTGGGGCTGGCCCTCGGTGGTGGGAATCTCGCCCGCTTCCATGAGCGCCTTGAAGCGCCGCAGGTCACCACTCACCTGCTGGTTGGGTTCCTCGCGGAACAGCTTGGCGACCGCCGCGCCGAGCTTACCAGCCGGCGGGTTGTAGACCATCTCGACGTGGACCTCGGTCCCCCGGTCGCCGGACGCGGGCTTGAAGCGCACTGAGCCTCGGTTGGGCACCTGGGCCTTCTCCAGCGAGCGCCAGGCGATCATCTCACCGGGCTGCTCGTCGGTGATCTCGGCGTCCCACTCGACGGTCATGCCGGCCGGGGCCTTCGCCTTCCAGTGCGAGCGCTTGTCGCCCTGCACCGTCACGGACTCGAGGTGCTTCATGAACTGCGGCAGGTTCTCGAAGTTGCGCCAGAAATCGTAGAGTTCCTGGGCGGGTTTGTTGATGGTAACACTTTCCTTGACCTCGATACCCTCCTGCTTGCCCTCGCCGCGCTTGCTGAGGGCACGGTAGCCCAGGAAGGCCGCCGCCGCGGCGCCCAGGCCCAGGGCCACCTTGCCGGCCTGGCCCAGGTTCGGGCCTTCCTTATCCACCTTCTGCAGCGGCATCTGGGGGTGGAAGAGGGACTCCTGCGTCTGATGCTCAGACGTTGTGGGACCATGATCAGTCCCATCGGGGCGAGTCGGCGCGCCGGCCTTCATCCGCGTGTCATTCGGGTCCACGCTGGGCTGTTGAGTATCGGTCAAATGCTCGTCCATCGATGCTTCTCCTTATGTAGTAAAGTGCGGCGGGACACGTGAACAGAGTAGGTTCCCCCGCAGTCCTAGCCTCGCAACAGCGACGATCCACCGTCGATCCAGACTTCCGTGCCGGTGATGTGATTGGAGCGGTCCGAGGCCAGGAACAGGACCAGTTCGGCGACTTGCTCCGGCTGACCCGGCGCGTCGCCCGTCAATGGCTCGGAGCCTTCAGGGAACTCGACCGGGATACGCACCGCGTCGAGGTTGCGCTCCTGGGTGTTCTGCTGAATGTTGGTCTCGATCCAACCCGGGCAGATGACGTTGACGCGGACTTTCGAGGGGGCCAGTTCGAGCGCCACCATCTTGGTGAAGGCGACCTGCCCAGCCTTGGAGGTCGAGTAGGCCGTCGCCCCGGTGTTACTGAAGATGCGCGTGCCGTTGACCGAGGCGGTGATAATCACCGAGCCACCCTGCTTCTTCAGGTGGGGGACCGCATACTTGACGGTCAGGAATGTGCCCTTGAGGTTGATGTTGAGGGTCTTGTCCCACTCTTCAGGCTTCAACTCTTCCAGCGGGGCCCACACGCCGTTGATGCCGGCGTTGGCGAAGACAATGTCCAGGCGGCCCCACTTGTCGATGACCTGCTGGATGGCCCGTTGCATCTGGTCGGGCTGGGAGACGTCGGCGACGACGGTCAGGGCCTCCTGGTCGGGGGCGCGCTGGATGCGCTCCACCGTGTCGCGCAATTCCTCCTGGCTCAGCCCCAGCGCCGCGATCTTCGCGCCCTCGCGGGCCAGGCGCAGCGCGGCGGCCTGGCCGATGCCCGACCCCGCGCCCGTCACCAGCGCCACACGATCTTTCAGTTCCATACGATGTCCCTCGCTTGCTTATTGCCTTGGCGGCGGTTAATGAGTCAAACGGATGCTAAACGCTCAAATGGCCGCGGCCTCGGCCGCCAGGGCGGCTTGTTCGGCCTCGGCTTCCGTCTCGCCCGCTTCGGCCGCAGCGGCCGGGGCGGGGAACTGGTGGAAACGCCGCGCCGCCGACAGGCCCCAGCGGGTCAACTGGTTGAAGAAGGGGATCGTGACCTCGTCCTGCATGGCCATGCCGCGCCGCTTCTCCGTCGGGCCGTCGGCGTCGGGCAGAGCGCGGTTGACCAGGGCCAGGATGTCGGTCGTCAGGGCGGGGAACGCGCCGTGGAAGTGGGCCAGCAGGGTAGCCGGGATGCTCAGCACGCGCTCGGCCTCGCCGCGCCGCAGCGCCTTGACGACCTGCCGCGCCGCCCGCTCGGCGTCCATCGAGATGACGGGCTGGGTACCGATGAGGCTGAACAGGCCAAACTCGGTCAGCGGCTTGCCCTTGAAGAAAGCGTTGAGGTGCGAGCCGGTGCGCATCAGGCCGGGAGCGATCGTCGTGACGATGATGCCGTCCTTAGCGAGTTCGGCGCGCAGCCCCTCGGACAGGCCGACGGTGGCGAACTTGGCGGCGCTGTAGGGGAGCAGGTGGGGGATGCTAACCTTGCCGCCGATGGAGGTGATGTTGACGATGCGGCCCATGCGGCGCTCGCGCATCTGGGGCAGGACGGCCAGGGTGGTGTAGACCGTACCCCAGTACATGACGGCCATCGCCTCTTCGAAGTCTTCGAGGGTCATTGACACCACCGGCCCGCCCTGGATGATGCCGGCGTTGTTGACCAGGATGTCGATCTGGCCGAAGCGCGCCGTGACCATATCGATCATGGCCTCGACTTGCGCCTGGCGGCTGACGTCGCACTTGACGGCCAGCACCTGCCCGCCCTCACGCTCCAGGTCGGCGCTGGCGCGGGCCAACTCCTCGCGGCTGCGGGCGCAGATGGCGACGTCGCAGCCCTGGCGAGCCAGTTCGCGGGCGATGAGAAAGCCCAGCCCGCGCGTGCCGCCAGTGACAAGCGCCACCTGGCCGCGCAGGTCGTCCTGCTTACGGCGGGGGCGGCGGGCGGCGAAAGCGAGGCGTCCCGCGCCCAGCGCCGCCCCCATCATGAATCCAAGCCAACGGTTCTGCATGCCAACTCCGTGAATAGTGGTCAGTGAACAGGGGCCAGGGGTCAGTAGGCGGCAGGCAGTCGGCCGGAGGCCGCCACCGACCTCCTACTATCTACCATACGCCATACGCCACCTGCCACAAGCTATCTACCATCCGCCGTCTGCCGTGCGCCGTTAGCCGTTGACGACCTCGCCGCCGTTGGGGTGGAGGACCTGGCCGCTCATGTATGACGAGTCGTCGGAGACCAGGAAGACGTAGCACGGCGCGACCTCTTCCGGCTGGCCTGCGCGCTTCAGCGGGACATCCGCGCCGAACTTCTCGACCTTCTCCTTGGGGAAGGTGGAGGGGATGAGCGGCGTCCAGATGGGGCCGGGCGCGACGGCGTTGACGCGAATGCCCTGCTCGGCCAGGTTCTGCGACAGCGAGCGGGTGAAGGCGACGATGGCGCCCTTGGTGGACGAGTAGTCGAGCAACTGCGGGCTGCCCTTGTAGGCCGTCACCGAGGCGGTGTTGACGATGGCGCTGCCCGGCTTGAGGTGCGGCAGGGCCGCCTTCGTGAGGAAGAACATGCTGAAGATGTTGGTGCGGAAGGTACGCTCCAACTGCTCGGCGGTGATGTCCTCGATGCTGTTCTGGGGGTGCTGCTCGGCGGCGTTGTTGACCAGGATATCCAGGTGGCCGAAGGTGTCGACGGCCTCCTGGACGAGGCGCCGGCAGAAGGCCTCGTCGCCGATGTCGCCCGCGACGAGGTGGCAGCGGCGGCCCTCCTGCTCGACCTGGCGGCGCGTCTCGTTGGCGTCGTCGTGTTCGTTGAGGTAGCCGACGGCGACGTCCGCGCCTTCCTTCGCAAACATAATGGCGACGGCGCGGCCAATGCCGCTGTCACCACCGGTGATGAGGGCCACCTTGCCGCGCAGCTTGCCGCTGCCCTGGTAGGTCTGATCCTCGGCGCGCGGGCGCGGCGTCATCTGGCTCTCGTGGCCGGGCCGCTGGGCTTGCTGCTGGGGCGGGAACTGCTGTTGCTGCTGACCTTGCTGCTGACCTTGACCCTGCTGAGCCTGTTGGCTCTTTTGTCCTGTTTGTTGTGTCATCCCATGCTCCTTGGTGCTGGCAGGAATGACCATCGCCGTTCCTACCCTAATGTTGTGTGAATTACGCTTGCGCCAGCAAGTTCTATGCCCCCTGGCGCAGGCGGCCTTGCCAGACGTGCCCTACAGGTTGAGCTTCTCGTTGTCGCCGCCCTCGAAGCGCTCGCCCGTGGCGACGGCCTTGACGAAGCCGGCCAGCGCCACCATCTTGCTCGACGGCGAGTCCCAGTACTCGGCCTGCTCGACCTCCACACGCAGCAGGACAATGTCGGGGTCGTCCTCGCCCTTGGGGAACCAGGCTTTGTACAGCGGGTTCCACAGCTCGTGAATCTTGGCGCGGTCGCGCACGATGCTGGCGCGGCCGGACACGGAGACGTAGCGGTGGTCGTCCGGCTCGGCGTAGCTGAGATTGACGTGCTGCTCGGCCTGAATCTCGTCGGCCTTAGGGGTGCTAGCGCCCGTGAGGAACCACAGGTCGCCGTCGAATTCCGCTTGCTGGGTCATCATCGGTCGGCTCCGCAGTTGGCCGTCATGGGTGGCCGTCGTGAGCATGGCGACCTTGATGTCCTTGATCATCGCGCCGAGCTTCTTGATGCTGTCCTGGTGTGAAGTTGTCTGGGTCATCGTTCTCTCCCTGAGCAGGGGGCCTGGGCCGCGGTGGATTATCGCGGCTGGGAGAGCAAGGAACGTACCGGGAATGTGCGAGGAATGAAGAGAGGGGATGGGTTAATCGGCCAGGAAGGCCATGAGCGCGGCTTCGTCGGGTTCCAGCCCCGCGCGCCCTTTTCTGGACACCTGGCGGCCCAGCCGCTCCCAGCGCGGGGCGAAGTCGCCCGCCTCGTAACTGTCGAGCAGCGTGGGGTGGATGTAGCTCTTGCGGCACACGGCGCGCGTGTTGCCCAGTTGCTCGGCGGTCTGGTCCACCGCCCGCACGATGGCCTTGCGGGCGTCGGTCTTGGTGCGGGCCGCGCCGATGTCGGCCAGGCACTGCGCACACAGGACGGTGCCGGCCCAGGTACGGAAGTCCTTGGCGGTGAAGTCCTGGCCGGTGATGTCGCGCAGGTAGGCGTTGACGTCGCCCGACGTCACGGCGCGCGGCGTGCCGTTCTCGTCCAGGTACTGGAAGAGGCGCTGGCCGGGCAGGTCGCGGCTGCGCTTGACGATCTGCGCCAGTTGGGAATCCTTGAGGTCAATCTGGTGGTCTTTGCCGCTCTTGCCCCGAAACTCGAAGACGATCTTGCCGCGCCGAATCTGGGCGTGGTCGTCCTGGAGGGTGGTCAGGCCGTAGGACTCGTTGCTGCGGGCGTACTCGTCGTTGCCGACCCGAATGTGGGTTCGCTCGAGCAGCCGCACGACGGCGGCCAGGACTTTCTCGCGCGGCAGGCCGGGCCGCGCCAGGTCCGCCTCGACGCGGGCGCGGATGCCTGGCAGCGCCTCGCCAAAGGCGCGCAGGCGGTCGTACTTCGCCAGGTCGCGCGCCTCGCGCCAGCGCGGGTGGTAGCGGTACTGCTTGCGGCCCTTCGCGTCGCGGGCCGTGGCCTGGATGTGGCCGTCGGGCCAGGGGCAGATCCAGACGTCGGTCCAGGCGGGGGGAATCGCCAGTGACCGGATGCGCTGGAGGGTCGCCTCATCGCGGATGGGCGCGCCGTTGGTGTCGACGTAGCGGAAGCCGCGCGCTGTCCGCCGCCGCTGGAAGCCCGGCTCGTCGTCGGAGACGTAGCGCAGGCCCGCCGCTTCAGCCGAGGTGACCGCGTCGAGGGTCATTGGTGGGCCACTCCGTTGGCGGGCGTGCGGTCTTCCTGCTCGTCCTCGATGGCGTCGAGCAAGTCCTTGACGCCCTCCGACGGCTTCTGCTGCTCGCGCAGGCGGGCGAACTGGTCCTGCAACTCCTTCAACTCGTCGTCGGACAGGTTCTCCAGGTCCACCATGCCGGTGCGCGCCGCCGCGATGGCCCGAATCAGTTCGTCCAGCTTGAGGTGGATGGCCTTGGCGTCGCGGTTCTGGGTATTCTGGATTAGGAAGACCATGAGGAAGGTGATGATGGTCGTGCCGGTGTTGATGACCAGTTGCCAGGTATCAGAGAAGCCGAACAGCGGGCCGCTGACGGCCCAGACAATGATGGTGGCGACGGCCAGCAGGAACGCCCAGGGCGAGCCGACCATCTCCGACGTGCGGTTCGAGAACTTGCGAAACAACTCTTTCATCGCGCCTCTCCTTCGCGGGAATACGATAACACGCGGACTGCTAGACGGCTCGACAGGCCGCCTGTCGATAGGACAGACGGTCGGCTGACATCCTTAAAGCAAACCGCGTGCCGCTCCATTTGTAAGGAAAGACACGAAGACACCCCTCCCCCCTGCCCCTCTCCCACGAGGGGAGAGGGGCTAATCGCTCAGCCTCCGCTGCCGCCCGCGTGGGGGAAGGGGGCGGGGGATGGGGGGATGCCCGCGAAACGTCGCTTACCGCTCCGGCGCGCCCACGCTCGTCGTTGGCGTCCAGGAGGGTGGGTCGCTGGCCGGGAACGACTCATCGGCGGCTTCCTCCACCTCGTCCACGTCGCCGTAGTCGAGGCTCTGGAGGCGCGTCGGGCTGTGGGGCGTGTCACGCCCCTCCAGTGGCGTCGTCGTCTCGTAATCGGTGGTCGAGATGTTGCCGCCAGTAGGGGCCGGATGGCCGATGGCGGTCGTCGGGGTCCACGACGGCGCGTCGCTGGCCGGGAACGACTCGTCCGACTCCTGCGCGACGCGGTCGACGGGCGCGCCGCTGACGGCTTCGAGCCGCGAGGGGCTGGTGAGGGCGTCGGGGGCCGCGCCGTGCGAGTCGGTCTTGCCCGGCTCGGCGGGTGGGGTGTTCACACTGACGGAATTGGGGATCATGTCAATCTGGTCAAGTAGATCAGGCATTCTGGCCTCCTGTGTCAGAACTGTGTTTCGACTCCTGTTGTTGCCGTCACGGCCTAGAATCGCCCAGGCCGCCAGCGCCGCCGCGCCGATGAACAGCTTGCGGCCCGTCGGCTGCATCCGCCACCACGTGTACGGGCTGACGGACATGGCCTTGAACTCGCCGCGCGCGTAGCCCTCGCGGGTGACGCCCTCGTACAGGTTATGGCGGTCGTCCTCGGACTTCGGCTGGTCGGTCTTCTGGAGTTGATAGCCGACGCGGGCGAAGGTCCAATCCAGCGCCTGGGGCGCAATGGTGTTCAGGCCAATGATCATCGCGCCCGCGTCGCCGACAATCATGTCGCGCACGGGGTGGGTCGCCGCGTAGAGGATGGCATCGGTGACCAGGGCCGGGTCGTAGACGGGCGGGAACGGCCCCGGCTGGACGCCCAGCTTGGTGCGGGCGTGGCGGAAGAAGGGGGTGTTGATGGACGACGGCTTGATGACCACGACGTTGACGGGGATGCCGTCGTGCTGCATCTCGACGCGCATCGCCTCGCTGAAGCCGACGACGGCGTGCTTGGCTGCCGCGTAGGCCGAGTGGAGGGGCATGCCGCGCTCGCCCTCGATGGATGAGACGTTGATGATCGACCCGCCCTCGTCGCGCAGGTGGGCCAGGGCGACCTGCGAGCCGTAGATGGTCCCCATGAGGTTGACGTCAACCACCTGGCGGTACTCTTCGGGCGTGGTGCTGGCGACGTCGGCGTAGATGGCGACCGAGGCGTTGTTGACCCAGGTGTCGATGCGGCCAAAGCGCTCGATGGCGCGCTCCGCCAACTGCCGGACCTGCTCGACGTCCGAGACGTCGGTGGGGACGGCGAGGGCCTCGCCGCCGGCGATCTCGATGTCGCGGACGAGTGCGTTCAGCGCGTCAGCGCTGCGGGCGGCGGCGACGACCTTCGCGCCCGCCTGGGCGGCCGTCTGGGCCGTCAGGCGGCCAATGCCGGACGACGCGCCGGTAATGACGATGACTTGTTCGTCTAGGGGTTTCAGCATCCCAACTCCTTCGTCTTCCTCAACCGCTGACGGGGACCGTCAGGCTATCACGTCTCTAGCGTGTCTGTGGTGGGGAAGCAAGAGGCTTGCCAGCGGGATGTCCCTCTCCCCCTGCCCCTCTCCCACAAGGGGAGAGGGGACGCGGTCTGGCTCCCCTTCCCCCCTGGTGGGGGAAGGGGCCGGGGGATGGGGGGAAAAGCCCCCAGCTTGACAACCAAGCCCATGTCGGTTACAGTAGGGATACACACCAACTGGCGAGCGCCTGGACGCGCTGGCTCTGAGAGGGATTTGTGCCGCCCCGCGCCATTGACGCCTACTACGCCCAACTGAACCGCTACCGCCAACTCGGCGAGACCAACGAGCTGACCGTCCGCGAGGCGTTCAAGCGCCTCCTCGAAGACAGCGCCCGCCCCGTCGGCTGGACGCTGGCCGTCGAGAAGACGCTGAGCCGCCGCGCCCGCCCCGACGGCACCTTCCTGGACGACTTCAAGCTGCCGCGCGGCTACTGGGAGGCCAAGGACAGCCGCGACGACCTGGAGGCCGAGGTTCGCGTCAAGATTGGGCGCGGCTACCCCCTCAAGAACACGATCTTCGAGGACACGCGGCGCGGCATCCTCTACCAGGACGGCAAGCGCGTCGAGGTCTACGACCTGGGCGCGCCGAGCCAGTTGGGCGCGCTGCTCGACCGCTTCTTCACCTACCGTGAGAGCCACGTCGAGGAGTTCCATCAGGCCGTCGACGCGTTCGAGGACCAGATACCGGAGCTGGCGCAGGCGATGGAGCGCCTCATCGACAGCGAGCGCCAGGCCAACCCGCGCTTCGTCGCGGCCTTCGGCAAGTTCTACGAGCTGTGCCAGACCGCCCTCAACCCCAACATCAGCGTCCAGGCCGTCGAGGAGATGCTCGTCCAGCACCTGCTCACCGAGCGCCTGTTCCGCACCGTCTTCGACAACCCCGACTTCACGGCGCGCAACATCATCGCCGCCGAGATCGAGGCCGTCATCCAGGCCCTCACCAGCCGCGCCTTTAGCCGCACCGAGTTCCTCAAGCGCCTCGACCACTTCTATAACGCCATCGAGGGGGCGGCGCGCACCATCGGCGACTGGGGCGAGAAGCAAGCCTTCCTCAACACCGTCTACGAGCGCTTCTTCCAGGGCTTCTCGCGCAAGCAGGCCGACACCCACGGCATCGTCTACACCCCGCAGCCCATTGTCGACTTCATGGTGCGCAGCGTCGACGAAGTCCTCAAGCGCGAGTTTGGCCTGTCCCTGTCGCACCCCGGCGTCGTCGTCCTCGACCCCGCCACCGGCACCGGCAACTTCATCGTCAACATCCTGCGCCATGTCGAGCGGCGCGACCTGCCCCGCAAGTTCGCGGGCGAGCTATTCGCCAACGAGGTCATGCTGCTGCCGTACTACGTGGCCGCCCTCAACATCGAGCACGCCTACTACGAGTTGAGCGGCGAGTATCGGCCCTTCGAGGGCATCTGCTTCGTCGACACCCTCGACCTGGCCAAGCCCCTACAGCCGACGTTTAGCCTGTTTAGCGAGCGCAACACCGGGCGCGTCCAGCGCGAGAAGGACGCCGAGATTACCGTCATCATCGGCAACCCGCCCTACAACGTCGGCCAGCAGAACGAGATGGACAACAACAAGAACCGCAAGTACGACGAGGTCGACCGCCGCGTGCGCGACACCTATGTCAAAGACTCGCGGGCGACGCTCAAGACACAACTCTACGACCCTTACGTCAAGTTCTTCCGCTGGGCCACCGACCGCCTGGAGGGCCGCGACGGCCTGGTATGCCTGGTGACCAACAACTCGTTTGTCGACCAGACCGCCTTTGACGGCATGCGCAAGCACCTCTTGCAAGACTTCAGCCAGGTCTACCACCTGGACCTGCACGGCAACGTCCGCAAGAACCCCAAGCTGTCGGGGACGACGCACAACGTCTTCGGCATCCAGGTCGGTGTCGGCATCACCGTCGCCGTCCGCAAGGCCGCCGACACCACCCGCGTCCTGCGCTACCACCGCGTGCCCGACATGTGGCGCAAGGAGGAGAAGCTCGACTACCTGGCCCGCGCCCGCAACCTGTCCGGCGTCGCGTGGCAGGACCTCCAGCCCGACGCCAAAGGGGTCTGGCTGACCGAGGGGCTACAGGCCGACTTCGCCGCCTTCCTACCCATGGGGACGAAGGAGACCAAGGCAGCGCGCGCTCTAGAAGTGGAAGCCATTTTCAAGACCTACTCGCTAGGAGTCTCAACTAACCGAGATGAATGGGCATATGACTTCAGCCGTTCAAATCTTATCAAAGAGATTACCCTTTTCATGGACACCTATAATACGGAAGTTGATCGTTGGAGACGACGCCCTGACAAGACGGTGAGCGTGGACAATTTTGTTGCGTACGAAGACAGCAAGATCAAGTGGAGCCGCAATCTGAAGCGCGATCTACGTAATGAGCGCTACATTGAGTTTGACGAGGGTTGTGCTCGCCGTGCTCTATATCGTCCTTTTGCCTCTATGTGGCTGTATCATGCAGACATAATCGTCGATGAACGTGGAGCCATAGGTCACTCGTTCTTTCCAACGGAACAGACTGAGAAAGAGAATTTGCTGATTTGTCTCAGCGGGTCATCGAGCGAAAAGCCGTTCATGTCACTGATCGCGAACCGTATTCCGGATTTGCACTTAGTTGGTGCTGGTTCAGCGACGGTTTGCTTCCCGCTCTACACCTACCATGAGGACGGGACCGGGCGGCGGGACAACATCACCGACTGGGCGCTCGCGCAATTCCGCGCGGCGTATGGCCCCGCGGTGGAGAAACGGGACATCTTCCACTACGTCTACGCCGTCCTCCACCACCCGGAGTACCGCGCGCGGTACCGCGAGAACCTCAAGCGCGAGCTGCCGCGCCTTCCCCTCGTCGGGGACGGCGAGACGTTTCGGGCGCTGGTCGCGGCGGGGGCGCGGCTGGCCGACCTGCACCTCGGCTACGAGCAGGCCGCCGAGTACCGCCTGACGTACCAGGAGAACCGCGCCGTCCCCTTCACCTGGCGCGTGACCAAGATGCGCCTGACGCCGGACAAGACGGCCCTCGTCTACAACGAGGCGCTGACGCTGCACGGTATCCCGCCCCAGGCGTTCGAGTACCGCCTGGGCAACCGCTCGGCCCTGGAGTGGGTCATCGACCAGTACCAGGTGACGACGGACAAGCGGTCGGGCCTGACCAGCGACCCCAACCGCCCCGACGACCCTTCGTACATCGCGCGGCTCATTGGGCAGGTGGTTACGGTGAGTCTGGCGACGGTCGAGGTGGTGGCCGGGCTGCCGGCGTTGGGGGTGGGGTGAGGCTGCCGCAGGCTTAAAGCCTGCGGCTAGAAGATGCAAGCCTAAGAGGCTGTAGACACCTCACGCAAAAACTCCCGCACCGCCGCCATATACGCCTCGTACGCCTCGCGGCGGATGTTGTGGCCGGTGGGGAAGCGAACGACCCGCACGCTGGCCGCGCTGGCCGCCAGCGCAGCCAGGTCGGCGTCGGTGAGGACGGAGCCGCGCGCCGCGTCGCCCGCCAGGAGCAGGACGGGGCAGGTCAGCCGCGTCAGCGCCGCCTGCCAGGGGGCCATGTCGGTCATGCCCGGCGCAGCGGTGAGGACGGCCAGGTTGAACAGCGCCTTCGACTCGACCCAGGGGACCATCTCCAGCTCATCCCAGAGCGGCGTGCCGGGCTGCCACTCCCGCAGCGCGGCCGCCATGCGCTCGTCAGGCGTCATCGCCTGGCGGGCGCGCATGTCGGCGATCCAACGGTTCAGCCAGGCACGGGCCTCGTCTGTCGTGGGTGGGGGAAGCGCGCGCGCTGGTGGGTCCTCCAGGATGAGCGCCGCGGGCAGGTCCGGCTGGCCCGCCGCCGCCATCACCGCCGCGACCGCGCCCATGGAGTGGCCCATGAGGATGGGGCGCGCGAGGCCCAGGGCGCGGACAAAGGCGAGGGTGTCCGCCCCCGGTGTCAGCCACGAGTAGCCCGTCGTTGGCCCGCTGGACCGTCCGTGGCCCCGCGTGTCGGGCATGAGCACGTCGTAGTCGGCCTGGAGGTCGCGGGCGACGCGCAGCCAGCACAGGCCGTCGTCGGTGAAGCCGTGCAGCAGGACGAGGGGCGGCTTGTCGCCGCCCGTGCGCCAATAGTGGACCTGGATGCCGTTAGCCGGTACGGTCCCCTCGGTCCAGTGAGCGGGAATCAGGTCGGCCAGGGGGCGGAAGGCGGGAGAGGACATGGGAAACTCCTGGGAAGCAGATATGGGAAGCGGGTAGGAAGGGTGGGAAGGGTGGGAAGGTGGGATGGTGGGAAGGGTGGGAAGGCGAGGGGCTGTCCGAAGTTCAAGCGAGCATGGCACTGAGGTACGCTAGAACCACGGGAAGGTCGTGCTCAGCATCGCCAACCAGGGCGGATCCTTCGACCTGTCCTCCAGCGTTGTGAAAGTGATGGGGATACGAGGCGAGATGCGGAAAGTGCTCTTTGTTGTCCCAGCGGACTACTGGCGCTTCGTCCTGGAAGAGTTGGTAGGCGTAGTCGACGTGGTCTCCATTGACATAGAAACGGACTTGCAGCGTCCCGCCTGCCACCAGTTGAGCCCGCACCTTCAAAGCGTATTGGGTGGCGGAGAACTGCTGGGTCTCAAGGATGCGAACGTTCTGGCACAGGGGCGATACCTGGAGTGTCGTGACGACGACACTCAGCAACTCCGCGGGCGACATTACCCGGTGACCTCGGCCTGGAGGCCCAGCCAACTCTGCAGCATCTCGCGAGCCATCTTCCAGTCGAGAGCGTCTTCCTCCTCGGTCATGAACGACTGACTCACTCTAGCGTCGGCCGCCTTCTCCAGGGCAGCGGCCCGCATCTGGAGATACGAGCTAAACTGTTCGTAGGTCATGCCGTACTTGTTTTCCAGGGTGCGAATGGTGGCCTGGTGTTGCTCAATCTGGTGCAACATATACTCGCGCGCCATCTCGACGACAGCGCGTTCTGGACTGCTAAACAATCCCCGCCGCACAAACGGTTCGACAATCGCCGCCACCTGGTCTGTCATGTCTCTACCCTGTTGTCGCTTGCGTCATTCTGGCCTTGGAGCATAGAAGGTTGAAGGTTACTCGAATGCTCAACCTTCAACCTTCTATGTAACGCCCTAACCTGCAACCTTCAACCTGCAACCTCCAACCGCCCTGGCTCTCCTCTCGCCAAGGGCTCCATCGCTACGAAGTTGTCGTCCTGAGTGCAGCGAAGGACCTCGGTCGCCGTCGGGATGCTTCGCCTTCGGCTCAGCATGACAAGCGCTTAGCACACGAACTTAGCGAGAGAACCACTTAGCTCTCCAGCAACTGGCGCAGGACGTACTGGAGGATGCCGCCGTGGCGATAGTAGAGCAGTTCCTGGGCCGTGTCGATGCGGACCGTGACCGGGAACTCGAGCGTCGTGCCGTCGGCGCGGCTGGCGCGCACCTTCAGCTCGCGGCCATCGGCGAAGCCCTTCGCTACCGCCGCCGACAGGCCGACGATGTCGAACGTCTCGTGGCCCGTCAGACCCAGGCTCTCGGCAGTCATGCCCGCCTTGTACTCCAGCGGCAGGATGCCCATGCCGACCAGATTCGAGCGGTGGATGCGCTCGTAGCTCTCGGCGATGACGGCGTTGATGCCCAGCAGGCGCGGCCCCTTGGCGGCCCAGTCGCGGCTGGAGCCAGAGCCGTACTCCTTGCCCGCCAGGACGAGCAGGGGCGTCCCCTCGGCCTGGTAGCGCATCGAGGCGTCGTAGATGCTCGTCACCTCGCCCGTGGGCAGGTACGTCGTCCACCAGCCCTCGGTGCCGGGCGCCAGGGCGTTCTTGAGGCGGACGTTGGCAAACGTCCCGCGCATCATGATCTCGTGGTTGCCGCGCCGCGCGCCGTAAGTGTTGAAGTCCTTCGGCTCGACGCCGCGCTCGATGAGGTCCTGTCCGGCCGGTGACTTGGGGCGGATGGAGCCGGCCGGCGAGATGTGGTCCGTGGTGATGCTGTTGCCGACCATGACCAGGACGCGCGCGCCGCCGAGCCGGACGACCACCGCTACGTCTCCGTGTCCGGCCGCGCCAGCATCGTG
>CAZLBQ010000086.1:0-15288 GCA_964557745.1 uncultured Anaerolineales bacterium | reverse complement strand
TCGTTCACCTGCCGTCGGCAAGCAGGCAGCGCTGCACCGGCGCCTTCACTGGCGCTGGCGCCGGCGCTGCCGGTGCTGACCAGGTCCAAGTCGGCGCGGGCTCTAGGGATGGCCGGCGCACCGGCTTGCGGGGCGCCGCTGACGGGGTCACCGGCGCAGCAACAGGGTCTGCCTGCTTAGCTGCAGGGGCCGCCGGGGCGGGGGTGGGGGCTGGCTCCTGGGGAGCAGGGGTCAGCTCGGGATCGTTCGCCATACTCAGGTACTCCTATCTCGAGTCGCACCTCGCGCCGTGGGACGGTGAGCGCGGGGGCGATGGGGGTAGACTAGAACGGAAACTCTTCGGACTCCGCCTCATCATCCTGAGGCGTCTCGGTGTACATGTCACGGCGGCTGTCGAGGACGATCATCTCGTCGGCGACGACTTCGGTGCGGAAGTGCTTCTGTCCGTCGGGGGTTTCCCAACTGCGGGTCTGGAGCCGACCTTCGATGTAGACCTTGGAGCCTTTGCTGAGGTACTGGTTGCAAATCTCGGCCAGGTCGCGCCAGGCGACGACGTTGAACCACTCGGTGGCCTCGCGGCGATCCCCGTCGGTGGTGGTCCAGGTGCGGCTGGTGGCGACGCTGAACGAGGTGACGGGCTTGCCGCTTGGGGTGTAGCGCATTTCGGGATCGCGGCCCAGGTTACCGATAATCATCACCTTGTTCAATCCACGGGTCATCTCTTGTCTCCTTGCGCCAAGTCGGTCTCGCGTCGGTTCCCAGCCTTATTCGTCAGTGCGCACGACCAGATACCGCAGGACGTTCTCGTTGAGCTTGAGTTGGCGCTCGACTTCGTTCAGCCCTTGCGCTGGCGCCTGGACCCGGCAGATGGCGACATAGGCTTCGCGGTTCTTGCCGAGCGGGTACGCCAGGCGGCGGCGACGCCAGGTCTCGGTGGGAGCCAGCACGCCGGTGTTATCGGCAAGCTGCCCAACCTCGGTGACCTGGCCACCGGCGCTCGCGATGGTGGCGCTGACCTGGTCGACCAGGGCCTTGAGGGCGTCGCCATCCAGGGTCGGCTGAATGACCATCGCCAGTTCGTATTCACGCATGAGGGGGTGGCCTCCTTTCCATGGGATATGCCCCGTTCGTGTGCGGAGCAGAAAGGTGGATGTGGGGAGCGAGACACTCTCGCCCGGGCACTCCAAACCTCATAAGTATAGCGAGTTTGACCCACAGGGGCAAATTTGGCAAAGCGCACGAGCGGCGCGGCACCAACCTTGCTTGTTTGCTTGCATTCCTTAAGTCCCAGGGCTACGTCGATTCGGGGCGCGGCCAGGCAGGGAAGCGAAGGAGGTAACTCATATGCCGATGACGGTGCTGCATCTGACGGACGAGACGCGCGACCTGGCGGAAGACCTGGCGCGGATGACGGGGATGTCGGTCGAGAAGACGATTGAGCGGGCGTTGAAGCAGTTCCGGCGGCACTTGCCGACGGTGAGCCTGGTGGATGGCTATGCCGCCTGGAACGAGGACGAGACGCCGTGGAGCGAGGCGCAGGCGGAGACCGAGGCGTGGCGGGCGGCGCTGCGCGACTTGCGGCGTGAGACGGCGAGGTCGGCATGACTCCGCCGCGCTTGCCCATCCGCCGCTTCGACGTGTTCGCCGAGTATAATCGGCTGCGGGCGCGCACGAAGGGGCTGGACGAGGCCCACGCCAAGGGCTACGGGCTGTGGGTGGCGAAGGTCGTCGCCAGCGGCGGCGGGCGGCGGGGTCATCTGCCCGAGCCACGCGGGCCGCACGACCACGAGGCGGACACGCCGGCCGAGAAGCGTCCGCAGCTGACGGACGAGGGCTGGCACACGCTGGGCGACGAGGCGCAGACGGACGAGCTGTTCGACAAGGAGATTGTGCGCCGCATGGGCGAGGACTTCTACCGCGAGGTCTTCGCGCCTGCCATCGCTCAGGCGTTTGAAGAGGGCAAGAGCTACGAGGGCATCCGCGACACGATCCGCAAGGGCTGGCAGCCGGCGAAGGCGAACACATAGTCCGGTTGGCGCGTTGTCGAGGCGGGGTGAGATCTGGCTGGCCGACCTGAGTCCCACTCGTGGTCACGAGCAGGCAGGCGCCCGCCCCGTCCTCATCGTCTCCACCACCACGTTCAACCACGGCCCGGCCGATCTCGTCTTCGTGCTGCCGCTGACGCGGACGGAGCGCTGCATCCCGGCGCACATCCCCATCGACCCGCCGGAAGGCGGGGTCAAGGCGCGCAGCTACATTCTCTGCGATAGCCTCCGCTGCATCGCCAAGGAACGGCTGGGCGGACGTTCCTGGGGCCAGGTGTCAGAGCAGACAATGCAGCGGGTCGAGCAGGCGCTACGCTTTTTGCTCGAATTGTGAGTCGTAGCGCCGACCTGGGCCGGCAGCCGACTAAAGGCGGCGCTACATGGGCGCTACATAGGCACTCCCCTCTCCCACGTGGGGCGAGGGGAGTGCCCCTTCCTCCCCTGGTGGGGGGAAGGGGTCGGGGGATGGGGGGCATGGCGGGACCACCGACCCTCGGTGTCGCACCCTCTGCCGACTGAAGTCGGCGCTACAGGTCGGCGCGACCGGCGCGTAGCGTCGGCGTAGGGCCGATTACTCGCCTTGGTGTTACCCCTCGCCCGGCTCCTCGCCCTCGACGCCGGGGGGCGGCTGGTCGCCGGGCGGCGCCTCGGCGGGGGCGCCGCCGGGCTGCTTCGTCGGATCCTTGAGCGTCACCGCGCTCAGACCGGCATCCGCAATGAGGCGGTTGAAGCCCGGCAGGTCATCGGTCAGCAAGCCATCGACCGCGCGCAGGACGTCGTCAATCTGCCCAGACAGATAGTCAAAAGCCTCGTACGCCTGGTCGGTGGGGCGGTAGTCGCCGAGCGCGACGACGCTGGGCAGCCCCGTGATCTTGTCGAACAGGCGCACGCCGTGGTTGAGGTAGCCCCAACCGGGCTTGAGGTCGGGGACGAGCAGCCGCTTCTCCAGGTCGAGGGCCTTGTCCTTGAGCGCGCCGGCCCGCTCGGCCACGGCCTGGCCGTTGGGGAGAGTGGCGGCGCGGTCGCGCCAGCCGTCGAGTTGGGCGCGCAGGTCGCGCAGGCGATTGACGGTGTTGACGACGTCGCCAATCTTGGCGTGGACCTGGCGCGCCAGGTCGTACTGGGCCTGCAAGTCCTCCTCGCTGGCCGTCGCGCCAGGGGTCTTGAGCACCTGGAAGGACTGGGTGAGGCTCTGGTCGCCGACGGTGAGCGTGACCTGGTAGCGGCCCGGCGCGACCATCGGGGCGCGCACGCGGCTCTCGGCGGCCGGCTCGCCCTCCGGGCCGTTGAGCTTGGGCGCGGGTGTCAGGCGCAGGTCCCAGACAAAGCGGTTCCAGCCCGCGTTGGCCGGCGCGCGGACCTCGGTCGGCTTCTCCTTCGGCGGGGTGGTCTCGTCGGGCCGAGCGCTCTCAATCTCGCGCAGCACCTTACCAACCTGGTCACGGAAGGTGAGCTTGATGGGCGCGGCGGGCTTGTCCTTGAGGAAGTAGGTGACGACGACGCCGCGCGGCGGGTTCTCGCCCGCGTCGAGGAACTTGCGCGTTGTGACACCTTCCGGCGACTTGACCTCGAAGAAGGCCGCGCCCTGGCTGGACCCGCCGGCGTAGTTCTTACCGGGCGCGCCGCCCGTCCAGTCCTCGTGGATGCCCGGAATGACGCGCACCGTGGTGGGCGCGGCGAAGAGGGCCGTCCCCTGGGTCGTCTGGTCGTTCCACTCGCGCAGCGGCGTCAGGTCGTCCAGAATCCAGAACGAGCGGCCGTGGGTGGCGGCGATGAGGTCGCCATCCTTGATGAGCAGGTCGTGGACGGGACAGACGGGCAGGTTGAGCTGAAAGCGCTGCCAGGACGCGCCGTCGTCGAAGGAGATGTAGAGGCCGGTCTCAGTCCCCGCGAAGAGCAGGCCGCGGCGGACGGGGTCGGCGCGGATGACGCGGGTGAAGTCGTGGCTGGGGATGCCGTCGTCGATGCGCTGCCACGTCTGGCCGTAGTCGGTCGTCTTGTAGAGGTAGGGGCGGTAGTCGTCGAGCTTGTAGCGGGTCCCCGCCACGTAGGCCGTCGCGGCGTCGTACGGGGACGGCTCGATGCACGAGATCATCGTCCAGTCGAGCAGGCCCCTGGGGGTAACGTTGGCCCAGGTCTGGCCGCCGTCGCGGCTGACGTGGACCAAGCCGTCGTCGGAGCCGGCCCACAGCAGACCCGGCTGGAGGGACGACTCGGCCAGGGCGAAGACCGTCGCATACGTCTCCGCGCCGATGGCGTCGCGGTTGACCGGGCCGCCCGTCGGCTGGAGGGTGTCGGGGTCGGCGCGGGTCAGGTCCGGGCTGATGGCCTGCCAACTCTGGCCCTCGTTGGTCGACTTCATGACCAGGTTGCCGCCGATGTAGAGCGTGTTCGGGTCGTGGGGTGAGATGACGATGGGGTAGGTCCAGGCGAAGCGGTAGCGGTCTTCGCTGGCCCCGTAGCCGCTCGTTGTCTCGGGCCAGGTGGTGATGAGACGGATGTGGCCGGTGCGGTGGTCGTAGCGCTGGAGGCAGTTGCCGCCGCCCGGCGAGCTGCCGACCGCGCCGACGTAGACGATGTTGTAGTCGTCGGGGCGGACGGCGATGTAGCCGCTCTCGCCCGTGCCGGCCACGTAGGTCTCGTTGCCGGTAATGGCGATGTTCTGGCTGCGGCTGGGCACGGCGATGCTGGTGTTGTCCTGCTGGGTGCCGTAGACGTAGTACGGCGCGCGGTTGTCGACGGCGACGTGGTAGAACTGGGCGGTAGGCTGGTTGTAGATGGAGGACCACGTCGCGCCGCCGTTGAGGGAGACATTCGCGCCGCCGTCGTTGCCCTGGATCATGCGCAGCGGGTTGCGCGGGTCGATCCACAGGTCGTGGTTGTCGCCGTGGGGCGTGTCGATCTGCTCGAACGTCTTGCCGCCGTCGCTGGACTTCCAGAAGCTCAGGTTGTTGACGTAGATGGTGTCGCCGTCGACGGGGTCGGGGGTCAGGTGGGTGTAGTACCAGGCGCGAGCAACGAGGCGCTGGTCGCCGCTGACCTTCTCCCACTTCGCGCCGTAGTCGTCGGAGCGGTAGAGGCCGCCTTCGTCCTTGTGCTCGATGAGCGCCCAGACGCGGCCCTGCCTAGCCGGGGACACGGCGACGCCCATCTTGCCCTTGATGCCCTTCGGCAGGCCGGGACGGTCGCTGATGTCGGTCCAGGTGTCGCCGCCGTCACTGGACAGCCACAGCCCGCTGTCGGGGCCGCCGCTGGAGAGGTTCCAGAAGCTGCGGTAGGCTTCCCAGACGGCGGCGAAGAGGAGGCGCGGGTTGTTCGGGTCGAGACTGAGATCGACGGCGCCCGCCTTGTCGCTCTTGAACAGGACGTGCTGCCAGGTCTGGCCGCCGTCGACCGACTTGTAGACGCCGCGCATGTTGTTCTGGCCGAAGGCGTGGCCCAGGGCGGCGACCCAGACGATGTCGGGGTTGGTGGGGTGAACGCGAATCTTGCCGATGTGGCGGGTGTCGGCCAGTCCGACGTGCCGCCAAGTGCGGCCGGCGTCGGTGGACTTGTAGACGCCGTCGCCGTGGGAGACGTCAATGCGGATGGTGGTCTCGCCCGTGCCCGCGTAGAGGACGTTGGAGTCGGAGGGAGCGACGGCTAGCGCGCCGACCGACGCCGTGTTGAAGAAGCCGTCGGAGACGCACTGCCAGTACGTCCCGGCGTCCTCGGTCTTCCAGACGCCGCCCGCGACGGCGCCAAAGTAGAACACGTTGGGGTTGTCGTACGCGCCGGCGACGGCGACGACGCGCCCGCCCCGGAAGGGGCCGATACAGCGCCACTCGCGCAAGCCCTTGAAGTCTGCCTCTGTAGTCATGCAGGGGTCTCCTTTGACATGGATAGAGGCCGATTCTATCAGAGGGCAAGGCGAGTGGCAAGTCTGCCCGAAATGGGTTGTAGTCTAGTGGGCGGCGGCAGGCTGCTTCTTGAGGCGGTCGAAGAAGACCTTGCGGGCCTTGGCGACCTTGGGGGCGACGACGGCCATGCAGTATGGCTGGTACGGGTTGTTCTGGTAGTACTCCTGGTGGTAGTCCTCGGCCGGGTAGAACTCGCTGAACGGGACGACCTGGGTGACGATGGGCGCATTCCACAGACCCTGCTCGGTCAGTTCGCGGATGGCCTGCTCGGCGACGGCCTGCTGCTCAGGCGTGTGGTAGAAGATGGCCGAGCGGTACTGCGTGCCGACGTCCGCGCCCTGGCGGTTGAGGGTCGTCGGGTCGTGGATGGTGAAGAAAACGTTCAGCAGGTCGCGGTACGCGATGACAGTGGGATCAAAAGTGATCTGGACGACCTCGGCGTGGCCCGTCGTGCCGCTGCACACCTGCTTGTAGGATGGATTCTTGGCGTGGCCGCCGGCGTAGCCCGACACGACGGACGTCACGCCCTTGAGCTCGTCGTAGACGGCTTCCAGGCACCAGAAACAGCCACCGGCCAGGGTGGCGACTTCGCTTGCATTCGGCTGAGGATTCATGACAACTCCTTGTGACAGTCTAAATTGATTCTGTCTCGGCGCGCGGCAAAACGTTACACGCAGAAAGTATAGGAAAAAGAGACCGAGACTCCAACCGGCGGGCGGTGGAGTCTCGGTAAAGGTCACGATGAGGCGGCGACTACTCGCCGCGGGCGTTCGACTGCTTCCAGAGCTTGCGCTGGAGCTTGCGGGCGGCCTTCTGGCGCTCGCGGCGGCGCTGCTCGCTCTTGCTGACGAACCACTGGCGGCGGCGATAGGCGCTCAGCACGCCACTCTTCGTCACTTCCTTGCGGAAGCGCTTGAGCAGACTCTCGAAGCTTTCCCCTTGACGCAGTTCTACAGACAGGGCACTCACCCCCTTTCAGAGGCTAAAGTATAGCATGAACGGGGGCCGGTGTCAATTAGTGCTCGCCCAGGTAGGCCTTGCGGACCGTCTCGCTGCGCAGCAGGTTAGGGCCGGTGTCGTTGAGGACAATGCGGCCGGTCTGGAGGACGTAGCCGCGGTCGGCAATCGCCAGGGCCATGCGGGCGTTCTGCTCGACCAGCAGAACCGTCGTGCCCTGCTCGTTGATCTCCAGGATAGTGCGGAAGATCTGCTCGACGAGCATCGGGGCCAGACCCATGCTCGGCTCGTCCAGCATCAGCAGGCGCGGGCGGGCCATGAGGGCGCGGCCAATCGCCAGCATCTGCTGCTCGCCGCCGGACAGCGTGCCCGCCTTCTGAGCCAGGCGCTCGCGGAGGCGCGGGAAGAGGGTCAGGGCACGCTCCAGGTCCTGGGCGATGGCGGCGCGGTCGGCGCGCGAGAACGCTCCCATCTCCAGGTTCTCCTTGACGGTCATGCGCGAGAAGACGAGGCGGCCTTCAGGCGACTGGGAGATGCCGAGCTTGACGATAGCGTCGGTCGGCATCGTCTCCAGCGGCTTGCCCTGGTAGAGGATCGTGCCCTGGCGGGGGCGAATCAGGCCCTGGATGGTGCGCAGCGTCGTCGTCTTGCCCGCGCCGTTAGAGCCGATGAGGGTGGCGACCTCTCCCTCATTGACGGTCATGGAGATGCCCTTGAGGGCCTGGATGTTTCCGTAGTAGGTCTGGACATCACGGAGTTCGAGCATGGCTGGCATAGGAACGCCTCACTAGGACGTGATTCTGGCTGGTTAGCGGACCGTGGCCCGCTGCTGCTTCATCGAGGCCAACTGCTCCTCGGCCCCGCCCTGGCCCAGGTAGGCTTCGATGACCTGGGGGTTGCGCTGGACCTCGGCCGGCGTGCCCTCGGCGATCTTGGTGCCGTGGTCGAGGACGCTGACGCGGTCGGAGATGCCCATGACGACGAGCATGTCGTGCTCGATGAGCAGGATGGTCAGGCCCAGCTCGTCGCGGATGCGGCGGATGAAGCGGGTCATCTCGGCCGTCTCGTTGGGGTTCATGCCGGCCGTCGGTTCGTCGAGGAGGAGGAGCTGCGGGTCCGACGCCAGGGCGCGGGCGACTTCGAGCCGCCGCTGGTCGCCGTAGGACAGGTTGCGAGCGGCCGCTTCAGCCACGCCCTTGTTCAGGCCAACATAGGTCAGCAACTCCATCGCCCGCTGGCGGGCCTTGGCCTCTTCGACCACAATCGACGGTGGGCGCAGCAGGGTGCGCGCCAGGCCGCCGCGCAGCCGCGTGTGCATGCCGACGAGGATGTTCTCCAGGGCGGTCATGTTGGCGAACAGGCGGATGTTCTGGAAGGTGCGCCCGATACCACGCGCGGTGATGAGGTTGGGTTTGAGGCCGGCGATGGACTGGCCGTTGAAGGTGAGCGTGCCCTCGGTGGGCGCGTAGATGCCGGTGATGGTGTTGAAGAAGGTCGTCTTGCCGGCGCCATTGGGGCCGATGACGCTGGCGATCATGCCCTTGTGGATGATGAAGTCGACGTTGTTGACGGCGACGAGACCGCCGAAGCGCTTGGTGACACCTTTCGCCTCAAGCAAGACCTGACCATTGGGAGTAGCCATGCGATCTCCTACTGGGCCCGCACGTCACGCGCGTCAATCGACCGTAGCTGGGTAGCGTTGTCGGCCTCCTGGACGGTGAGGGCTTCGACGCCTTCCGGCTCCTCCGCGTGAATCTCGGCGCGGCGGCGCGAGCTGGGGATGAGACCCTCCGGCCGCACGAGCATCATGATGACCAGCGTCAGGCCGAACAGCAGCAACCGCCACTGGGTCGGGTCCACCGACGTGGTGAGGAAGTCCTTCACCGCCGGGTTCGTCACGTTAGGCAGGACGCTCGTGTCCAGGATGTCGCGCATGAGCTTGGCGACTTCGGGCAGGAAGAGCCGGTCGGCCAGCATGATAATCAGGCCGCCGACAATCACGCCCGGAATGCTGCCTAGACCACCCAGGATGACCATACACAGGATGATGACGGAGATGGTGAAGTCGAAGACGCTGGGGAAGATGGCGCTGATGTAGCTGGCGTAGAACGCGCCGCCGAAGCCGGAGAATGTGGCGCCCATGGCGAAGGCCAGCAGCTTGGTGCGGACGATGTCGATGCCCATCGCCGACGCCGCCAGCTCGTCCTCGCGCATGGCCGCCCACGACCGCCCCAGGCGCGAGTCGCGCAGGCGGAGGATGAGGAACACCGACAGGGCGATAATGGCGATAATCAGGACGTACCAGGGCACAAACTGACCCGTCTCGAACGTCCCGACGCCGGGTAGCGACGGGCGCGCAATGGGGTTGATGCCCTGCTCGCCGGCCGTGAGGTTGATGGCCTTGTCGCAGCCCAGCAGACAGGTCTGCGTGATCGGCTCGTGAATGACGACCTGGGTCAGGTTGCGGAAGACAATGGGGACGATCTCGCCGAAGCCCAGCGTGACAATCGCCAGATAGTCACCGCGCAGAGGGAGTGTCGGCGCGCCCAGGATGAGGCCGGCGATGGCGGCAACGGCAGCGGCGATCCAGATGACGAGCCAAAAGCCCCACTGCGCCTGGTAGAACTGGCAGTTGACCGTCGTCTGGTTGCACAGGTGCGGCGAGAGGAACAGGCCGGTGGTGTACGCGCCGATGGCGAAAAAGGCAGCGTAGCCCAGGTCGAGCAGGCCGGCGTAGCCGACGACGATGTTGAGGCCCAGGGCGAGGACGATGAAGATGAGGACCGAGATCATTGTCTCGATCCAGCCCAGCTTCGTGGCCTGATCGAGGAACGGGTAGGCGACCAGGAACAGCAGCAGAAGAGCCAGCAGCCCCTGGCGGCGGCGCGGCTCGGCCAGGGCGTTGACGACGGCAACGGCCGCCGCCACGCCGGCCGCCAGAATCAGCCCCGCGCCGCCCGCAGCCCAGGTGGACGCGGCTTCGATCTCGGCGGTGCGGCCCGCCCAGGGCATGAAGACAAGGTCGTGGACAAGCTGGCCGATGAGAATCATGGCGCCGGCCGCCAGGCCCGCAATCGCCGCGTCCTGGAAGGGGCGGCGCTCCGCGCTCCCCATCCGCCCCTCGACCAGCATGCCGACGGTCGCGCCGGTGATGATACCGGCCAAGACACTCGACCAGCCGCCGAAGGCGAGGACGATGACCAGACCGATGATACCAATCAGGATGCCTGTTCGCACAGGTTGTGACATACGGCCTCCTCAAGGCCAGAAGTCAGTGGTCAGGGGCTAGATGACAACTGCACCCAACGACCGCTAACCGGCGCCGCTCGCTACGCCTTTTCGCCGACCGACTCGCCGAGGAGGCCGGTGGGGCGGAAGATCAGGATGACGACGAGAATGGCAAAGACCCAGGCGTTGGTCCAGCGCGAGGACAGGTACTGGTCGCTGAACGCCGCCAGGAGACCGATGAGAATCCCGCCGAGCATGGCGCCGGTAATGTTGCCGATGCCACCGAGAACGGCAGCGGTGAAGGCGCGCAGGCCGGCGGTGAAGCCCAGCGTGAAGACGATGGTGTTGTTGTAGAGGCCGAAGATGAGGCCGCCCGCGCCCGCCAGCGCCCCGCCGATGAGGAAGGTGAGCGAGATGACCTGGTCGACGTTGATACCCATGATCTTGGCGGCGTCGCGGTTCTGGGCCGTGGCGCGCATGGCCTTGCCGAGTTTGGTGTACTGGATGAACAGCCGCAAGGCGATCATGAGCACGACGCTCACGACGATCACGAACAGGTCTTTGACGGTGAAGGTGACAGCGCCTTCCAGGATGGGCGTTTTGGGCAGGAGGTCGGGGAACGCTTTGGGGGAGGCGTTGCTCTGGCCCATGAAGGGAAAGATACCCTTGAGACCGCCCCAGAATAGGCCGACGTTGACGAGAATGAAGGACATGCCGATGGCCGAGATGAGCGGCGCGAGACGCGGGGCATTGCGCAGGCGGCGATAGGCGAGCCGCTCGATGGTGGCGTTCAGGACACCGCAGAAGACGGCGGCGGCGATGAAGGCGAGCAGGATGCCCAGCGCCGCCGGGCCGCCGGTCGGGTTAGCGGCGGTGATGCCCATCACCCCCAGCACGGTCAGCGACATGAAGCTGCCAAGCATGAAGACGTCGGCATGGGCGAAGTTGATGAGTTCAATGATGCCATACACCATCGTGTAGCCGAGGGCGATGATGGCGATAATGGAGCCGTTGGCGAGACCCACCAGGGTTTGCTGGATGAGCAAGGCGGGGTTGGCGGCGACGTCGGCGGCGATGCGGCGCACGTCGAAGCCCGCGATAGGGCCGAACATCAGGAAGAGGTACAGGACCAGCAGGCTGAGCAGGATGTTCCGCCACCGGCGTGACAGACGCGGGCCAGAGCGGGCGGGAGATGGGATCGCGGCCATAAATGGCTCCTCACTGGCAAAGAGTGTGGCGACGCTTGACGGTGTCTGTGAGCAGCAAAGCGAAGGACAACGCCCAACCCCGGCTTCTACAGCCCCGTAGGGGGAGGAAGTGGGCTGGGAATCCTTCGCTTCGCGGCTGGATCATGACAGGGACATAGATGAGGCCCCTATCGAATGGAGAGGCGGGCGTGGGGGAATCCCACACCCGCCCGTATTGCGTTACTTCAGGTTGCTGACGAACTCGAACTTGCCGCTCTTCACCTGCTGGCCCGACATGTCGGTCAGCGTGGTATCGCCGTTCTCGTCAAAGCTGTAGGTGCCGAGGACGCCCTTGTAGTCCTTCGTAGCGAACACAGCGTCGCGGATGGCCTTGCGGTCAGTCGGGGTGGCGCACGACTTGTTGATGGCGGCGATGAGAATCTTGGCTGCATCGTAGCCATAAGCTGCGTACGCTTCCGGCTCAGCGTTGAACTTCTTCTTGTAGGCTTCGTACCACGTCTTGCCGTCGCCCGTCAGCTTGTCGGGCGGCACGCCACCGAAGGTCACATACACGCCTTCCGCGGCATCCTTGCCGGCGGCGTTGATGAACTCGGTCTCGAAGATACCGTCGGGGCCCATGATCTTGACTTTGTCGGGGGTCATGCCAACACCGCGCAGGTCCTTGACCAACTGGCCGACATTGTTCTGGGTGATACCGCCGATATAGATGCCGTCGGGGTTGAGGCCCTTGACCTTGTTGGCGAGGGCGCGGAAGTCCGTCGCCTTGCCGTCGAAGCCTTCGTGACCCAGGATGTTGAGACTCTGCTTCTTGGCTTCGGCCTCGAACACGTCGGCGATACCCTTGCCGTACGTCTCCTGGTCGTCGAGGATGTAGACCTTCGTCGCGCCGAGGGCCTTCATCCAGCGGGCGCCGACCGCGCCCTGGAGGTCGTCGGCGGGCACGACGCGGGTGTAGTTGCGGACCTTGGTGGGGTAGTACTTGTCAGGCTCGCCAGCCTCGCCCTTGCCGGGCTTGGTCAGACCTGGGTAGGTGTTGGCCGGGGAGATCATCACCACACCGGCCTGGTTGAGGATCGGGATGGAGAGCTTGGCCGCGCCAGAGTTGAAGTGACCAATATAGCCGATCACGCTCTTGTCGGCAGCGGCCTTGTTGCCGTTGGCCGTCGCCTGCTCCGGCGTCCACTTGCCCGCAGCGGCGGTGGCGTCGTCGTAGGGTTCGTACTGGATGGTGACGGCCCCGTTGCAGGCCTTGGAGTTGACCTCTTCCAACGCCATCTTGATGGAGTTGACGATGGTCTGCGTCTGGGTCAGCGAGCTACCCGTCATGGGGAGGGCCGAGACGATCTTGATCGTCGCCGTGGGGCCGCTGCCAGCAGCCGGCTTGGCGGCAGCCGCTTCGGTGGGCTTGGCCGCGGCCGCCGTTGTGGGCTGGGCAGCCGCGGGGGCGGTTGTGGGCGCAGCCGCCTTTGGCTGCTCGGCAGGCTTCTGGGCAGGGGCCGCCGTCGGCGCACTGCCGCCGCACGCGGCAGCAACGATGACGAGCGCGACGGCCGCCAGCAGGACAAGCCACTGACTTCGTTTCATGGGGTCTCTCCTCTTGGGCTGGGGCTATACGGGGTGGTGGGCCACCCAACACAAATAACGTCGGGGCATTGTAGTGAGGTTCGGTGATTTTGTCAAACGCGTGCCCCGCGGGGGGCGTATCCCGGCGGCGGCCAGCGCGTTTCATTGAAGGCTACGCTTTGGCAGTCACAGGCAAATGATGCTATACTTGGCTTTATCTAGAGAGCAAGTCTGGAAGCAAGGTGAGGAGGACGCGTATGGCGCGCAAGACAGAGACTCGCAAGCGCTCGCGCAGCGAGATTATCATCTGGGTGATTGGTGTGATCGTGGTCCTGAGCATGCTCTTGAGCACGGTGCTGCCGGCCCTGACCGCCCGCTAGGCCTAGACCACGACGCGGCCGCGCTGGACCACGCGCTGCACCGGATTGCCGCCGAACTGGTAGGCGAGGACGCGGTAGTCGGCGCAGTCGAGCAGTAGCAGGTCGGCGCGCTTACCGACGGTGAGGCTGCCGACCTCCGCGCCCCGGCCGATGGCGTGCGCGGCATTGAGGGTAGCGGCGACCACGGCCTCGGCCGGGCTGAGGCGCAGGCTGCGGCAGGCTAAAGCGAGGATAAACGGCATCGACTCGCACGGGCAGGTGCCGGGGTTGAGGTCGGTGGCGAGGGCGACGGCTGCGCCCGCCGCGACGAGGCCCCGCGCATTGGCGTAGTGGGTGTGACCGAGGCCAAAACTGGTCCCTGGCAGGACGACGGCGATCACGCCGGCGTCGGCCAGGGCTTTCATTTCGTCTGGCGGCGTGACGGCCAGATGGTCGGCCGAGACGGCGCCCAGGCGGGCGGCCAGGGCCGAGCCGCCCAGCGGGGCGAACTCGTCGGCGTGAATCTTGACGCGGTAGCCTAGCGTCTGGGCGCGGGTCAGGATATGAGCGCTCTGCTCCAGCGTGAACGCGCCCTGGTCGCAGAAGACGTCCACAAACTCGATGGGCTGCCCCTCGGCGGCCAGCCTCCCCAAATCGTCTACCACAAAATCCACATACGCGTCGGGACGGTCGGCGTACTCAGCCGGCAGGGCGTGCGCGCCGAGGTAGGTCGGCGCGAGGTCGATCGGCTGTGCCTCGGCGAGGGCGGCGATGACGCTTAGCATGCGCCGCTCGGTCTCCGCGTCCAGCCCATAGCCGGTCTTGGCTTCAACGGTCGTCGTGCCGAGGCGCAGCATCCTGTCGAGGCGGGCGCGCGTGGCGGCGGTCAGTTCGTCCTCGCTGGCGGCGCGGGTGGCGCGGACGGTGGACAGGATGCCGCCGCCCGCAGCCATGATCTCCAGGTAGGTCGCGCCCTGGACGCGCCGCTCGAACTCGGCGGCGCGGTCGCCGGCGTAGACGACGTGGGTGTGGCAGTCGACAAAGCCGGGCATGACGACGCGGCCTGTCGCGTCGATGGTCTCGGCGGCGCTGTCGACCTGGGCCAGGACGTCGGCAGTCGGGCCGACGGCGACGAGACGCCCATCGCGGCACGCCACCGCGCCGTCCTCGATGAGGCCGAGGTCGGTGAGCGCCGCGCCCGTGCGTGGGCCGGGCGCGGCGAGGGTCAGCAGTTGCGCCGCGTGGGTGATGAGCAAGTCCACATGCATACCGCCCAAACCTTTTTAGACAGAATGAACAGAATTATCCATTCTGTAAATTCTGTTCATTCTATCCTCTGCCCGGTCCCGGATGAGTAGTGGCCGAGGTAGGCCTGGCCGTTGGCGACGTAGCGCGCGGCGGAGGCGAGGTTCTCGGCCACCTGCTCGTCGGTAAGCTGACGCACGACCTTAGCCGGGATGCCGACGACAAGGGAGCGCGGCGGAATGATGTCGCCCTCCTTGACGACCGCGCCCGCGCCGACAATGGAGCCAGCGCCGACGACGGCGCGGTTGAGGACGATGGCCCCCATGCCAATCAGGCAGCCGTCCTCGACGGTCGCGCCGTGGATGATGGCGCGGTGGCCGACGGTGACGTCCGCGCCGATGTTGACGGGGACGTCGGGGTCGACGTGGACGATAGCCTGGTCCTGGATGTTGGTGCGCGGGCCGATGGTAATGCGGTCGTTGTCGCCGCGCAAGACGGCGCCGAACCAGACGCTGGCCTGCGCGCCGAGGACGATGTCACCGATGAGGGTGGCGGTGGGGGCGACGAAGGCCGAGGGGTGGATATTCGGAATGTGGTCGAGACGACGGGACATGGGGAACTCCGTGAAACGTGAAACGTGACGCATGATGCGGGGGTAATGATAGCGCGGTTGCGGGAGATGTGTAAAGTGAGACAGGGGGCGGTGGCAATATCATCCATTTGGATGATAGACAGAACGTCAATCTCACGTATGATAAAGAGTATCGGAGACGGCAAGTCAAAC
>CAZLBQ010000085.1:0-15385 GCA_964557745.1 uncultured Anaerolineales bacterium | reverse complement strand
CAGGACAAGGACCGCCGCCCCGGCGAAGGCCAGCCCGGCCTGCGGCATCTTCTGCTGCTGGAGCATGAACATCTCGCCGCTCAGCGCGAGGGCGATGCTCAGCGTCACCAGGGCCGCCGCCAGGCCCGCCCGCCGCCGCGTCGCCAGCCAGGCGACGGCGATGATCGCCCCGCCGCCTATGGTGAGCCAGGTCAGGCGTGGGAGAGACCCGCGGATGGCCTCGCGCAGACCACGGATGGGCGCCCACAGCGGACTGAGAAGCGCGGGGCCGCGCTGCGGGTCGTTCAACAGCGCGAACACGACCAGGGTGACGAGGACGATGAGGGCCGCCAGACCGGCCCCCCACCCCAGCCGCAGGCTCCGCACCCGTGAGGTCAAAGATGGGCTGGGCGCGCCGTTGGTCACGACCGGCGCGGGGGCCGGGGCCACTGGGGTCGCGAGGGTCACCGGCGCCGGGGTAGGGGCAGGCGCGCCAGGGGCAGGCGCGCCAGGGGGCGGGGGCAACACGACCGGAGTGGGCGCAGCGGGAGTGGCCTCGCCAGGCGCTTCTGGTGTCGCTACCGTGTAAGGCGCAGCTCTTTCCGCCGTCGGCGAAGCGGCTTCCGGGGGCGGCGCCGCGGGCAAGATGTCGTCGTGGCCCTCGATGGTGATGCGGAGCTTCGTGCCCGTTGGCAGCGCCAGCGGCTGGACGGGCACGAACACCCCATCCCGAAAGACCAGCTCAATGTTTCTCGTCACAACCTCCCCCTCCCACTCCCAGCGCCACGCCGACTACTTGAAGACAAACTCACGCAGGTGAATCTTGGCCGTCTCGCCCTGGTTCATGTCCTTGACCTCGATACGCGCCTTCTGCACCTCAGGTGGCGCGTCGGGCAGCGGCATCTCGACAGTAGGGTCGGTCGGCAGATTGCGATAGCTCTGCGTGTACGTCTTGGTCGGCGTGGTGGCCCCCGGCGCGTACAGTGACACGGTAATCTGGGGGTCCATCGAGCCTAGCGTGGCCCGGAAGGCCGTCATACTGCGCGGCGTCGGGAAGGTAAACTCGAAGTAGATGGGGTTGGCTTCCTCCCCGCGCACCAGGGTAAACGGATCGCCGTCGAAAAGGTCCTTCAACTGGCCCGCGTCAATCTTGGCGTGGGTGACACTGACCGTCTGCCCGTTGATGAGAACCTGCCCGGTGACCGGCTGCCGCCGCGCCTCGCGCTCGACCTGGAAGACCTGGTCGACGTTGTCGACGTAGGCCAGGCGGGCGAAGTAGAAGCCGTCACTCCCGTCGGGGTAGGGCAAGGTCCGTAGAATCTCGATGGGCTTGAACTTCTTGCTGGCCTCGGCGCGCCGCCGTTCCTCGGGCGTCATGATGAAGATCATCGACGGGTCCAGCGCCTGCTTGCGCTCCATCAGTGAGTCGACATTGCGCCCGGTGATGCGCGGCTCGTCAGGCGTGAAGTAGCGCAGGAAGACGTCGGTGCCATTGGCCCACGTCGAGGTCAGCATAATCTTGTCGTTGGGCGAGGCCCTGAGATAGTCCTGCGCCGCGGCGAAGAGCTGCCGCGCCCCCCACTGCATACCGTACAGGCCGTAGTCGCGGAACCACAGCGGGCCATTGGTCAGGGCGTCGTTGAGCATCGCCAGGTTGCCCCAGGCAAGGGCGACGAACACCACCGCCGCCGCGCCGAGTTCCGCCCAGCGCGCCAGCCGACGCCGACCCGCCAGGCGCGCTAGGAGGCCAATCAGGAAGTCGGTCCCCAGCGTCATGAAGATCGTGGCGGGAATGACAAAGGCCAGGACCCGCGTGATGCCAATCCCCGTCAGCGCGCCCCCCACCGGCGAGGCCAGCGCCGCGATGAAGACGAGGCGGTAGGCCGACTCGCGGATGCGCCACAGGGCCACGCCCACGCCGACCAGGAAGAGCGGCAGGGTGACGGGCATGATGTGCCCGTAGCCCTTGAGGACGTGGCGCACCAGTTCCTGGACGTTGGGGTTGAACCAGTAGGCCGGCGTGAGCATGTACACGTACTGGCCGATGAAGTGAGCGATCTTGTCACTCACCGGCACGTCGCGGAACCAGAAGGCATCTAGCGTGCGCAGGTGGTAGGCGATCTCGTTGGGATGAGTCGCCCGCCACTCGATATACGGCAGGGCCACCAGCCCCACGACGAGAGCGGCGGGGAGCAAGACGCGCCAGTTCTTGAGGTGATAGCGCAGGTCGGACAGGGCCAGTAGGAGGCCCGACACGCCGATCACAATCTGACCGTTACCGTAGGAGTAGAACGTCATCGCCGCGAAGATGAGGGTCGGGAAGATGAAGTACGGCGAGCGATAGCGATACATGAGGTAGAAGAACAGCGTCCAAACGTAGAACGTGACCATCATCGCCGTCTCGAACGCCGTCCGCGAGTGGATAAACCAGGCCGGGATGAGCGCCAGGAACAGCGGGGCCGCCCACCACAACCGAATCTTGTAAACCCACTTGAGGGCCAGAGCTACCGCCACCGCGCCGGTGATGGTCACCACCGCCGATGTGGCCCGCGTGATCTCGACCGCCGTGCCAAACAGCGACGTGGAGATGGCGTGGAAGTAGACCGAGATGAGCGGGTTGAAGAAGCCGTAGGTATTGAAGAACACCGGCAGCAGGTTGCCCTGCGGGTCGCGGAAGCCATTGCGGACCAGGTCGCGCGCCAGGACGGTCTCGATGGCCTCATCAGCGAAAAAGTAGATGGGGAAGGCGTCCAGGCGGAACAGACGCGTGAAGGCGTAGATCAGCACGCCACCCGTGAACAGGAGCCAGGGCAGCAGCGCGGCGAGGGAGAGGCCGCTGACGCCGGCCCGTGGTGGGGCGGCCGCCGCGGCCACCGGAGGAGGGGCCACAACCGCGCCCGCCGCAGCGGCTCCGGCCAGCGCCGACGTCAGCGGGGCGGAAGGTACGAGCGCAGCCGGCGCAGCCGCCGCGACGGGAGCCGCCGGCGTCACGGCAGGCGCGGCCTTCAACGCCGACGCCTCGGTCTCCAGGAGACCTGTCCCTTCGAGAGTCAAGGGGCCCGTCTCACCTTCCGGTAGCTGTGGCCCAGGCCCGCCGAGACGAGCCGTCAGCCAGCCGAGCTGGTAGCCGGTGCGAAACAGCGTCAGCGCCAGGCCGGCCCAGGCCAGCCGCCCATCGTCGCGGTGGCCCTCTACCAATGGGACATCGGCATGGGTGTCCACGCCGTTTTCGGAGACGAGTGTTACCTGACTAGCCATACCAGCTTACCCCTACTTCCGTGCCGGTTGCGCGGGCACCAGGAATACAATAAAGTCCTTGCCGACCGACCGCGATTGATACGTCATGGCTTCCACGTTGGGGAAGGCGCTCTGAAGGGCGCGCAGCCCCGATTGGTCCTGCGGCGAGAGCAGAAAAATCTTGGCCGCCGGGTCGTTGACCATCGGCTCGACAAGCGCAGCCAGTTGTGCGCTGGGGATGTAGTTGTTGCGCTGCCCCAGGCCCATGGTTAGGAACACGTTGCGCGTGTCTACCCAGTCCGGGTAGGCCACTATCCAGGCGTGATCGATATCGCCCGCGCTCTCGGTAAAGCCCTTGAGTACGGCCGCCATCTCCGACGTGTTGCCCGCCGTGCGGCGGAACTGGGCATCATAGACCTCGAAGTACGAGCGATAGTTCTGGACCGTCGCCGCCAGCAGCACAACGCCGATGAGGATCGCCGCGGCCACCGTCCCCCAGCGACCGAGCGCCTCCTGGACCTGCCGCGCCACCAGCACAAGGGGCAGAGCGACGAAGATCATGACCACCGGCGGCGCGTTGCAGGCGCGGAACACGCTGGGGTTCTCGATGGGGAAGGCCAGGGCCAGCATCGACGGCATGAGCAGCATGACAAGACTGACAAGCAACGCGCCCGCCGTGAAGCGCCGCTCCGCGAACACGCCAATGCGCCGCCGACCCAGATAGAAGACGCCCACGATGGCCAGCAGCACGTATAGGAAGCCGAACACAAACAGCGCCCCTGACACAACGTCCAGTTGCGGCTCCCAGGACACCGTATTCACCCACACGACGTCGCCGCGATAGTTGAACTGGAGCGCCGCGTTCCACACGTTCACCAGGAAGCGGCTGAGCGGGTTAAAGGTCTGCCCCGTCTCCAGCGACGAAGCCCGCGTCAGCGACCTGAACCAGAACAGATCGGGCCGCTCCAGGCCAAAGCGCCACAAGGGCGTGAAGGCCACGGCAGCCGCGCCAGCCATAACGAGGACGTTCGTCCAGAAGGCCCGCGTCAGGGTCGGCGGGACGTCCTCGCTAGCGTCGACCGTCACGGTGGGAAAGACGGGGGCATCCGGCGCGGGCACGCCCGCCACAATCCCTGCCGTCGGCGAGCCGCCTAGTTGGGGCAGCCGGCCCAGCCCGCCCAGGCCGCGCCGCACGTGCGCCCAGGCGGCGCGGGCGCCGCCCGGCATCGTCACCACATCCCACACCAGCCGCAACCCGATAAGAAGCGCCACCAGCACAGGGATCATGCGGGACGGGGTGTAGGTCATCACGCCCAGGCCAATGCACAGCCCCGCCAGGACCCAGTCGTTGCGGCGGTTGAGCCGCAGGCCGCGCAGGGTGAAGAACAGGGCCGGCGTCGCCAGCAGCGGCGCGGAGGGCACGCGCAGCCCGACACGGGTGATGGCGACGAACCACTTGGAGATGGCGGTGAAGTACGCCGCCAGCAGGCCGACGCCTGTCCCACCCACCTCCCGCCCCAGCAAGAACACCAGGGGGATGGTGATGAGGCTGAGCAGGCTGGCCGCCAGCTTCAGGGCCAGGTGGTCGGTCGTCAGGTTAAATGTCTTGACCAGCCAGGCCACCCAGTAGAAGTACAGCGGCTCGCGTCCCGTATTGCGGGCCAGGAAGACCGACGTGCGGCCGTTGAGGATGTCGATGACGTCGTAGAGTTTCTCGGCGTGGTCGGATGTCGGCTCGGCCGGCACGCTCGCCAGGCGGTAGAACAGGAACCAGGCGCCGACGAGCATCACGCCCAACAGGGCCAGTCCCGTCCAGCTGACGGTCAACCGGGGGGTGCGCAGCCGCCCCAGCGCCTCGCGCACATCCGTCGCCCGCCAGTCCCAGGCAGCGACGACAAACGCGGACAGCGCCAGCCACCATAGCGCCGTGTTGATGGGCGTGAAGCAGTAGCCCGTCCCGGGCCAGACGCGCTCGATCTCCGGGTCGTAGCACCAGTCGTAGCGGCCAAAGAGCGCCAGCGCCACGAGAAACGCGCCGCCGGCCACCAGAAACAGCCAGCGCCGCCAGCGGGGCGCGACAATACTCGTGATGCGGGGGACGATGGCCGCGCGGGGCGTGTCCAGCAGCACATGGGCGGGCTGACGAGCCACGGCGACGATGAACAGCGCCGCCGCAATCAAGTAGCCGATCTTGCCGTCGAACGGCACGCTGATGTCCGTCAGATAGCGCTGCGCCCACACGCCAATGCCCAGCGCCAGCACCAGCAGGATGGCGGTGGTAATCGTGCGTCGCGACATATTCGAGGTCGATGGTTGCACAAGCCCCCCAGGCCGCTCAGGCGTGTCGCCCGTCACGCTGGTCGACATTCACGCCACGCTCTAGGCCCGCTTCACGCAGCGGACAAACTGGTAGGCGCCCACCTCCGGCAGCGGCTCCTCGTAGTACGGGCGCAGCCACTTCTCGAAGGGCGCCATCTGCGCCGGGTGGATGACCCACTTGCGGAACAGGCCGCGCGTGATCAGGTTCGGCACGCCGAGCCAGTGGCTCAGGTCGAAGGCGCGATGCGCGGCCGGCGAAAAGTAGTAGAAATGCTCGACCACGTCCAGCCCGACGGCGTCGAAGCGACGACGCCACTCCTCAGGAGGATAAACGTGGTAGTGGTGCGAAATATTATTAAAGAAGTCGCCATAGCGGCGCGACAGGCCATGCAGGCCTACCTCCCGCAGCAGCGTGCTGCCCAGCAGGAAGTCGGGGTAGTGCTCGCTCGGCAGCGTCGTGGCGAAGGCGCCGCCGGGGCGCAACACGCGACTTATCTCTGACAACGTTTTCGCGTTGTCAGGGATATGCTCTATCACACAATTGCTGATCACGGTGTTGAACGAGGCATCCGGGAAGGGCATCTGGGTCGCGTCGCCCTGGATGACCTCTTTGTAGGCGGCCTTACGCTGGTCCGCCTCGATCAGGTCGCTCCAGAGCGGGTCGATGCCCATGTCGATCTGTTCGGTGTAGGCAATCGACGCGAAGTGGCCGTCGCCGCAGCCGATGTCCAGCACCGGGTGGACGAGGGGGACGCGCCCCATGAACTTAGCCTCCACCGAGCGCAACACGGCGCGGTGCGGAGCCATGGTCCGAATGTGCGGGGTGAAGTAGTCGGTGGTATTGATGGGAGCGACTGACGGCCCGGTAATGGCCCCCAGATCGGTTTGTATCTTACTGGCCATCCGAGCCTCCCGTCAGTGCCACGCCGGCCGCCTCGCCGACCCTCACATTGGCGTCCTGACCTCCCTGGCGCGGCAACACAACGCGGTTGTTGGCCTGCGCGATGCGCGCCTCGAACAGGTCTTCGTACATGTCCACCGTGCGGTTCAGGTCAAACATCGCCTCGATCTCGGCGCGGGGGCGGACGTACTTGGGCTTGTCGCTCAGAATGTGCGTCACCGCCTCAGCCAGCGCCGCGCTATCCCCAATCGGCGTCACCTCGCCCATGCCTGTCATGCGTACCGGCTGCCGCACGCCCGGCAGGTTGCTGGCGACGACGGGCGTCCCGCACAGCATGGCCTCCACCTGCACCAGGCCAAACGACTCGGTCGAGTTCAGGCTGGGGACGAGCAGGCAGTCGATGCTGCCGAAGAACGTCGGCATCTCGCGCAGCGGGTGGAGCGTGCCCAGGAACTCCCAGTGCTCGCCCAGGGCCTTGATGCGCGGCGACAAGCGCTCCCAGTACGCCTCCTCGCCGACGATGGTCTGGTAAGGCCCGGCGAACAGGACCTTGAGGGTCGGGAAGCGCTGCAGCAACGTCGGCATGGCGTCCAGCAGAACCTCGATGCCCTTCTCGGCGGCGAAGCGCGCCGCAAAGGCAATCGTCGGGCGGCCGTCAAGGCCGTGCTGGGCGCGGAAGGCAGCCACCGCGGCTGGATCGGGCCGCGGCATGATGACGGGCGGCGGGATGACCTCGATCTTGCGCTTGAAGCGGCGCAGCAGCCGCGAGTGGTCGGCATAGTCCTGGGTGTAGGCGACGATGCGGTCGGCCCACGTCGCCGCCAGGTAGTTCGCCCCAAACGTGACCTGGTCCACGACGCGGTTGAACACGCCATCGGGCAGTTGCAGGTCGCAGTGGTAGGTCAGGATGGTCGGCTTGTTGAACAGCCGCCCGCGCAGCGCCAGCCCCCAGGCGTCGAACTGCGGCAGGTGCACGCTCTGGACATCGTGCTCGCGGACCATCATCGTCGCCCACTGGCCGTAGGTCGGCATGATGACGCCCTTGCTGACGCGGAAGGCGACGGGGACGCGCACCACGCGCGCCCCATCGATGATCTCCTCGCGGGGCAGGCTGGCGTCGTAGTGCGACGTCAGGACGGTCACGACGTGGCCGCGCTCGGCGAGCGTCTGGGCCAGCCGCTCGACGTAGATGGTCAGCCCGCTGACGTGCGGGCGATAGTAGGTAACGGCGACAAGTACTCTCATTGCTCCTCAAACAGGGCCTTGTTATCCTGGACCCAGGTGGCCAGGCGGGCGATGCCCTCGCGCACGCCGACACGCGGTTCCCAGCCAAAGTCACGCTTGGCCTGACTAATATCACAGAAGAAGACCGGCTGGTCGCCGGGCCGCCAGTCGGCATACTTGGCGTCGGGCACGGGCCGCCCCAGTACGTCCTCCAGGATAGGCCGAAACTCCGCCCACACCGACATCGTGCGGGCCGCCCCACCGCCGATATTGTACACGCGCCCCTTGGTCGTGTCTATTCTGTCAACTGCGGCCAGGTATGCCTCGACCAGATCGTCGACGTACAGGAGGTCGCGCACCTGCTTGCCGTTGCCGAAGATGGAGATGGGCTTGCCCAGCGTGGTGGCGATGAGGAACCACGCCACCCAGCCCTGGTCCTCGACACCCATCTGGCGCGGCCCGTAGATGCAGCTCTGGCGGAAGACGACCGTCGGTAGGCCGTAGATGCGCTGGTAGTCGCGCACGTACTGGTCCGCTGCCCCTTTACTACAGCCGTAGGGAGAGTGGAAGTCAAGCGGCTGGTGTTCGGTCGCGCCCTCGGTCAGGTCGCGGTAAGTGTACCGCGTTTCCAACTCGACGACGGGCACGTCCTCCATGCCGCCATATACCTTGTTGGTGGACGAGTAGAGGAAGGCCGGGTCGTCGCCATACTGGCGCGCCGCTTCTAGCACGTTGAACGTCCCCAGCGCGTTGGCCTCGAAGTCGTCGCGCGGGTGCGTGACCGACGTCGTGACGGCGGTCTGGCCCGCCAGGTGGTAGACGACCTCGACACCGGCCATCCCCTGGTTGATGGCGTCGGCGCTGCGGATGTCGCCCTGGATGAAGTCGAACCCATTGCCGTGGCGCTTGCGCAGCCAGGCCAGGTTCTTGTCTGCGCCACGCCGCGACAGGGTGTCGAAGACGATCACGGTATGGCCGTCGCGGACGAGGCGGTCGGCCAGGTTGCAGCCGATGAAACCGGCCCCGCCGGTAACGAGGACACGCCGACGTTGAGTGAGGAACATGCAGTTATCCTACGTGTGCTACGAAACTTCCGAGGGATGGACTTCCACCGTCTCCCGCGCCGTCTGCGATTGGCTGGTCACCTGGCCGAGCGTCAACCCAGCTCGCCACAGCTCAATCGCGCCGATGATGATGAGCAGACCAAAGTTCGCGGCGTGGGACACCAACGCGTAGGCCAGCGCCTCGGTCTGCGGGATACCAAACGCGCTCAAGGCCAGCACCACGCCCGCGTGGTAGATGCCGACATAGCCAGGCGACGACGGCACCGTCGCGCCTAGAGCGATGACGACCTGGACGAAGGCCGCGGCCGCCAGCAGGCTGCCCGCCGGAACGACGTGGTCTTGCAGACCAAACGCCCGCATGACCAGGTAGTTGTAGAATACGCCTCCGCCGCCCCAGATAAGGAGCGACAGGAGCGTGGCGATGCCCAACTCGCGCGGCGCGTGGAGGATTTTGAGACCGTCAATCAGGCCGCCGACGCGCGCCGTCCAGCGGTCGGCGTCGAGACGGGGCACGTGGCGGAAGACCCAGTGCGCCAGCCGCAGGGCGCGCGGCTGCTGCCAGACGGCCAGCCACAGCGCAACGCTGAGGACGACGAAGATGACCCCGATGGTCAGCGCCGAGCGGAAGAGAAGCGGCGGCAGGGTGACAAAGGGCAGCAGGATCACCAGGAAGGCGATGATGCTGAACACGTCCAGGGCGCGCTCGACAATGACCGTCGAGATGGCCTGCGCAATCTTCGTCCCCTGGCCCTCGCCAATCAACACGGCCCGCACCACGTCCCCCAGTCGCGCCGGGAGAATGGTGCTGATGAGGTAGCCGATGCTCAACGCGGAGAAGGAACGGCGCAGGGGGGGCTGGGGGGCGGGGTAGAAGAGGCGGCCCCAGCGGTAGGCCCGCACGACCTGGGCCAGACCGATGACCACGAGGGCCGGCAGCAGCCACGCGTAGCTGGCCTGGCCGAGCGCCGCCCCAAGTTGCCCCGGGTCGATACCGCGAAACGCGAGATACAGGGTGACCAGGCTTAGGGCCAGGCCCAGCCAGAAGCGGGGGTTACGCATGAGGATCCAATAGACACAATTTTACGGTGGAGGGCCACCGCATGACGGGCAATTATAGCATAAGACGCGCTGGAGAAGGCAAACGGTCCGCGACGATGGTAACAAGCGGGCGACCCACGGGCGGCGCCGCAGGCGGGCGTCCCCCGTCAGTGCGGCGCGGGCGTCGCGACCGCCGCCGCGAACGAGACGGCGACCGGCGTACCAGGCGCGCTGGCGGCGAATGTCGCCGACGGTGTGACCGACGGCGACGCCGCGGCGGCGGTCGCCGTCATGTCGGCGTAGATGGTCGTCGGGGTAAAGGGCTGGCCGTGGCTGAACAGCGTCGCGGCCGCGATTAGCCCGGCGGCGACGGCCCACCGCAAGGCTGACACCGGCGCGGGGATGAAGTTGAGGCGCGCCGACGGCCAGCGCGAGCGGCGAGGCAGGGGCTTGAGGGCAGGCTGGCGCGCGGCCGGCGTCTCGACGGCGGCGATCGCGGCCATGACCGCCGCTGCAACGGCCTGGGGACGCGGAGCATAGCTCTCAGCCTCGACGGCCAGGCCCCAACGTAGCGTGCCGGCCAGGGCCAGATGGCTGTCTACCTCGGCCCGACAGGCGGCGCACATCGCCAGGTGGGCCTGGGCGGTCTCGCTCAGTGTTGCCGCATCGCAGCCATCCTCACGCAGGCTCCATTCCTTCAAAAACTCAACGCAGCGCATCCGTCCCCACTCCCTTCCGACGTCAAGCCGCTTCATACATCCCACCTGTCAGGAGAACTTTGAGTTGCTTGCGGGCATTGAACAGCCGTGATCCCACCGTCCCCGCCGGCAGGTCGAGCGCCTCCGCGATCTCCTCGCACGACAGCCCATTGAAGTAGCGCAAGACCACCACCAGCCGATGCCCCTCGCTCAGTTGGTCCAGCGCCGCCAGTATCTCTTCCTGGGTCAACCGCGCCAGCGCGTGGGCCTCCGGATCCATCTCCGGGGCGTAGGCGTTCTCGGCGGCCTCCCACTCGACCTGGGGCAGGACGTGGCGGCGCGTGCGCGAGATGGCCGTGTTGAGTGCGATGCGGTGCAGCCAGGCGCGGAAGCCGCCCTCGTCCTGGTGGTCGTAACTACTCAGCCCACGCACGGCCTTGACCAGGCTCTCCTGCATCGCGTCCTCGGCGTCCTCGACCTGTCGCAAGACCATCAGGCAAACACGGTACACAAAGGTCGCGTAGGCCGTGACCAGTTCGGCCACCGCCGCCGCGTCTCCCGCCTGGCAGCGCGCGATCATCTCATCGAGGGGCATGCCACTCCCTGAGGGGGAAAGGTTATCTGACTCCATAACGCCACTACCCCACATTTCATTCATTCGTCGTCCCCAAACCGAGTATCATCATCCTTCGTAACGCGCCGTCCACGTCAACGTCCCATACAGTGACACAGGAAGTTGCCGCCTACCCGTAATTCTTGCCCGCCGCGCCGCGTATATTCAACAGGAGGAGACTCGGATGCATCGCCTCAGCTTGCGCGAGCGCCCTCTGCGGGCCGTCATTGCCTCAATCCTAGCCCTCGTGGCCGCCGGCCTCGCCGTCTACCACGCCGTGTCCTGGCCGCTGACCGCTCTGGCCGCCGACCGCGCCTGGGAAGTCGGCGGCATGCTGCCGTCCCTGCTACTCACCCTGGCGTTCGTCCTCGGCGCGACGCTCCTCGGCGCGGGCGGCGTGCTGCTCCTGCGCGGCTACTACGGCCTGGCCGCCCGCCTCATCCTCGCCGGCGGCGTCGTCAGCGGCTACGGCGTCTTCGAGATTCCCCTCGCCATCCTCGCCGCTCTCATCGGCGGCACCGTCCGCCCCCCGGAAGACAAGCTCCTGTAGGCTGACGAAGGGCAGTACGCAGAAGGCGGTTAGCAGTAGGCAGAACGTTCTGCATCCGCTATACTATCTTCTCAGTTCCGCCTTCTGCTTTCCGCCTTCCGCCTTCAGGAGCGCGCCATGACCAACGCCGAGATCGCCCAACTCTTCTCCGACATTGCCGACATGCTCGAAATCCAGGGCGAGGACCGCTACCGCTTCCTGGCCTACCGCCGCGCCGCCCAGGAACTGGCCGACTATCCCGGCAGCGTGGCGGGGCTATGGGAGGCGGGTCGCCTGGAGGAGATCCCAGGCGTCGGCAAGACCATCGCCGCCAAGATTGACGAGCTGCTACGTACAGGGACGCTGAACTTCTACGAAAAGTTACGTCAACAGGTGCCCCCGACCCTGGTGGAAGTCCTGCGCGTGCCGGGCGTCGGCCCCAAGCGCGCCAACCTGCTGTGGACGTCCCTCGGCATCACCAGTCTAGACGACCTGGAAGCTGCCGCCAAGGAGGGCCGCCTCAAGGGCGTCAAGGGGCTGGGCGACCAGACGGCCCAGGCCATCGCGCGCGGCATCGCCTCGGTGCGTGCCCTGAGCGACCGCACCTTGCTCGGCACGGCCCTGCCCATCGCCGAGTCGCTGCTGGCCCAACTCCGCGAGGCGCCCGGCGTCGTCCAGGCCGAGATGGGCGGCTCACTGCGCCGCCGCAAGGAGACCGTCGGCGACCTCGACCTGTTGTGCGCCGCCGAGGACACCGCGCCCGTCGTCACCTATTTTACTCAACTTCCGCGTGTGGCGGAAGTCCGGTCAGCCGGAGACAACAAGGCTACCGTGCTTCTCGCCAACCACCTGTCCGTGGACCTGATGGTCCTGCCGCCCGCCAGTTGGGGCTCGCTCCTCCAGCACTTCAGCGGCTCGCAGCAGCACAACATCGACCTGCGCACCTACGCCGTCGAACGCGGCTTCCACGTCAGCGAGTGGGGCATCACCCACGACGGCGTCCTGACCCCTTACGCCGACGAGGCCGCCCACTACCGCGCCCTCGGCCTGGACTGGATACCGCCCGAACTGCGCGAGGGCGCGGGCGAGATCGAGGCGGCGCGGACAGGGACCCTGCCCCACCTCATCGAGCTGTCGGACGTCAAGGGCGACCTCCAGATGCACACGACATGGAGCGACGGCAATACGTCCGTCCTCGATATGGCGCGGGCGGCCCAAGCGCGCGGCTACGAGTGGATCGCCATCACCGACCACTCGCGGAGCCTGGGCGTCGCCAACGGCCTGACGCCGGAGCGCATCCGCGAGCAGGCCAAGGAGATCCAGGCGGCCAACGAGGCGCTCGCCCCCTTCCGCATCTTCCGCGCCATCGAGTTGGAAGTCCTGGCCGACGGGACGCTCGACCTGCCCGACGACGTCCTGGCCGGCCTGGATGTCGTCGTCGCCTCGGTCCACACGGGCCAGCGCAGCGAGCGGGCGGCCATCATGAAGCGCTACCTCAACGCCGTCCACAACCCCCACGTCGACATCATCGCCCACCCGACGGGCCGCCTGCTGGGCCGCCGCCCGCCTATGGACCTCGACTTCGAGGCCCTGGTCCAGGCGTGCGCCGACACGGGCACGGCCATCGAGATCAACGGCTCGCCCGACCGCATGGACCTCAACGGCGAGCAGGCGCGCTTCGCCATGCAGCGTGGCGTCCTCATCTCGCTGGCCTCCGACGCCCATGCCCCCTCGAACCTCGACTTCATGCGCTACGCCGTCATGCTGGCCCGCCGCGCCTGGCTCGAACCGCGCCACGTCCTCAACGCCCTGCCTCTCGCCGAGTTCGAGGCCTGGCTGCGGCGGTAAGGCCCTTTTCCCCCTGTCTCAGGTATGCTAAAATTGAGACGAAGTCGGGAAGATGGAGTAGTCGCCGGCGATGCCAAAGACACAGGCTGATTTCGACGAAGCCGTTATCACCGAAACTGAGCGCAAGGTCGAGAAGCCCCCGCTCTACAAAGTCCTGCTCCACAACGACGACTACACCACGATGGACTTCGTCGTCTACATCCTCCGGGCCATCTTCCGCCACTCCGAGGCCGAGGCCTTCCGCATTATGTTGAGCGTCCACCAGCGCGGTGTCGGCGTCGCGGGGGTCTACACCTACGAGGTGGCCGAGACGAAGGCCGCCAAGACCATGCGCCTGGCCCGCGAGAACGAGTTCCCTTTGTTATGTACAGTAGAGCCGGAATAGAGTCATGATTACGCAAGAATTACGCGCCACCCTGCAGCGCGCCCTCCTTCTCGCCAAGACGCGCCGCCACGAGTTTGTCACCCTCGAGCACATCCTGCTCGCCATGCTCGACGACGCCACAGCGGCCGATGTCATCATGCAGTGCGGCGGCGACCTCGCCCGCCTGGGCGACGACCTGGAAGACTTCTTCCGGCAAACGATGCCGCCGCTGCCCGACAGCGTCGACCTCGACCCGGAGCAGACCGCCGCCTTCGAGCGCGTCCTCGACCGCGCCTTCAGCCACGCCATCAACTCCAGCCAGGAGCGCATCGACGCCGGCCACATCCTCGTCGCCATCTTCGAGGAACACCACTCCCACGCCCGTTACCTGCTGGAAAAGCAGGGTATCACGCGCCTTGACGTCCTCAACTACATCTCGCACGGCATCTCCAAGCTGGGCGAGGCCAGCGAGGACGGCTCGTTTGGGCCGGACCTGGACGACGACGACGAGGAGAGCAGCGGGGCGCAGCCCACCCGCGACCCGCTGGTGAGCTTCGCCGTCAACCTCGTCGAGCGCGCCGCCCAGGGCAAGATCGACCCGCTGATTGGCCGCGCCGCCGAGCTAGAGCGCACCATTCACGTCCTGTCCCGCCGCCGCAAGAACAACCCCATCTTCGTCGGCGACCCGGGCGTGGGCAAGACGGCCATCGCCGAGGGCCTGGCGCTCAAGATACACCAGGGCGACGTGCCTGACGCCCTCAAGTCGTCCGAAGTCTTCGCCCTGGACATGGGGGCGCTGCTAGCGGGCACGAAGTATCGCGGCCAGTTCGAGGAGCGGCTGAAGGCTGTCATCAACGCCCTCAAGCAGCGGCCCAACGTCATCCTGTTCATCGACGAGATTCACACCGTCGTCGGCGCGGGGGCCGTTAGCGGCGGGGCGATGGACGCCTCCAACATCCTCAAGCCCGCCCTGGCGTCGGGCGAGATTCGCTGCATCGGCTCGACCACCTACCAGGAGTACAAGAACGCCTTCGAGCGCGACCGCGCCCTGGCGCGGCGCTTCCAGAAGATCGAGGTTGGCGAGACGACCGTCGAGGACACCGTCAGCATCCTGGGCGGCCTGCGGGGCTACTACGAGAGCTTCCACGGCGTCCGCTACAGCGACGACGCCCTACGCGCCGCCGCCGAGTTGTCGGCCAAGTACATCAATGACCGCTTCTTGCCCGACAAAGCCATCGACGTCGTGGACGAGGCGGGCGCGGCGGCGCGCCTCCTGCCCGCCGACCGGCGTCCCGACACGGTCGGGGTCGCTGAGGTCGAGCAGGTGGTAGCGCGCATGGCGAAGATTCCGCCCAAGACGGTGTCCGTCTCGGACAAGGAACGGCTCCAGGGGCTAGAGGGGGACCTGCGCGGCGTCATCTTCGGCCAGGACCACGCCATCGCCGACCTGGTCAACAAGATCAAGTTGGCGCGGGCCGGGCTGGGCCACCCTGACAAGCCCATCGGCTCGTTCCTATTCTCCGGCCCGACGGGCGTCGGCAAGACCGAGCTGGCCAAGCAGTTGGCGCGGA
>CAZLBQ010000084.1:6259-15462 GCA_964557745.1 uncultured Anaerolineales bacterium | reverse complement strand
ACGCGGCGCCGTCTGAGGCGACGCCTTTGAGTGCCGTCAAGGCGTCCAGAAAGTAGCGTGTCAGGTCGATGCGGTGAATGCCGTTGCCGCGCAGGGCGCCGCCGCCGACTACATGGGCATCGTGCAGCCAGGGGTGGTTATGCTCGGCCCATGAATAGCCAGCGTAGCTGCGGATGTGGTCCAATTCGCCTATCGCCCCCGCCTCTAGAAGCTCGCGTGCCTTCTGCATCGAAGGAAAGAAACGGTAGTTGAAGCCAGTCGCCAGGAAGCGCCCGTGGCGCTCGGCGGCCGCAATCATCTGGCGACATTCGTGGGGAGAGCGTGCCAGAGGCTTCTCGCACAATACATGCTTTCCGGCCTCCAACGCCGCGATACTCATCTCAGCGTGGAAGCAGGGCGGGGTGGATACGATAACGGCATCCACCTCATCGCGGCGCAGAAGAGCCTGCCAATCCTGGTCCACGGCCGCCTGGTGGCCGGACGCCACGGCGCGGGCGCGCTCTTTATCGATGTCGCTGACGGCCACCAGTTGCAACGACCTGGCATGAGCCAGGGCCGCCGCCCGTAGCTGACCCACGCCGCCACAGCCAATGAGTCCGAACCGTAACGCCATGTGAACTCCGTACGCGTGATTCGCACCGGATAGGGCATCGGTAGCGCAAACGGACATCCCAACCGCCTCAGCTATTGGGTTCGTGTTTCAAGTCCACGAGCCAGTTGTACATGCGGGCCACGAAGTATCCCGTGAAGCCCCCGATAACGAAGGCATAGGCGAAACCGATCAGACTGCCCACGAATGTCACTTGATAGCCGATGAAGAATTGACCGAGAAGCGCCAGATGGGGGCCAACGACCGCGCCCCCCTTGAGAACAAGCCAGTTCGTCGCCACGAAAACCCCAAGCCCAGCGACGACGCCGGTCACAAGGCCTGACATGACCGCGTTGAGGCGCATCAACTGGGTTAGAACGGCCTTCTCCAGCATCCACTCACTTTGGCTCATAAGTGATCCTTTAACATCGATGTTGAACTCTACTCCGACTCGATGAGAGCGGCCTGCTACATGTACTCGAGTACCTTTCGCAAGGAACGCAGTTCGATGCTCTGACGGATGCCGGCCACGGTCAAGAACATTGTCACGTTGCGTAGCAACGCGATGCCCCAACCGCTCACAAAGCCCGCCACGAAGCCATAAGCCAGCCCCAGTAGACTGCCTGAGGCTGTCACACTGTACCCTGGGAAGAATTGACTGAGCAGTTGCAGATTGGGGCCAACAACCTCCCCACCCTCCATCACCAGAAGGAGAGTGGCAAAGAAAAGGAGAAGACCGGCGGCCATACCGACCGATAGGCCCAACGCCATGCGGTCGAGTTTCACGAAGACCCGCGTGAGAGTGGCCTCGAATATCTCCACCTCCTCGTGATACTCCTGGTCCGCGTTGACGCTCCACAAGTCGTTGCGCTCGCCTAGCATCACATTCCGAACGGCCAGCATGCCGGTCAGCATGGCATGATCCTGGTTGTTGTAACGGTGCAAGCCATTGCGACCAATGGTCTGGAAGTTGTCGAGACCGTCGACGAAGCCGCGAATGCTATCCAGGTAGTCACGGTAGTCAGAATCGTAGACGGGGTACGATTTCTGGACACGAACGACGCAGCCGTCTTCGACATCAGCGTAGTGAGCCAGGCCGATGCGCTCCATCTCTTGCTTGGCCAACTCGATAAGGTCGGCGTCTGCCATCGTCCAGAAGTCATCGCCCTCGGTACAGAAGTACTCTAGCCCGAGGCTTGTCTTCGCGAGGTCAGGCACCATGTGCGGGCTCCAGTTCTTGAAGTTCTGGATGCGACCGACTTTGACAGACGGATCATGAATGTAGATCCAGTTGTCGGGGAAGAGGTCCGGCTTGTCTATGACGAGACACACGGTCAAGAAGTCACGATAGTGGAGCTGGGTTGAGGCGTTGAGCACAGCCGGGGGCGCGGGTGGGTCGAGTTTCTGAATGAACTCGGTGATGGGCATACTGGAGATGAAGTGGGTACCGGGAATGAGTTCCTGGCGCCCATCGCAGGCCACGACCACACTGTCAATGTGGTTGCCGGTTCGACACACCTTCACGACATCACTGTTCAAGCGCACCGAACCGCCGCGCCCCTCAACTCGCTCTTTCACGGCGTTCCACATCATCCCTGGGCCGAGGCGCGGATATTCGAACTCCTCGATGAGAGTCTTGATCGTCTTCTTGGGTTTGACGAACATGCTCAACACGGCGGTTTTCAAGGACAGGTCCTTGATGCGTTGGGCCGCCCACTCCGCCTTTAGCTCCGAGCACGAGATACCCCACACCTTCTCGGTGTACGCTTTGAAGAAGGTCAGAAACAGGCGGCGCCCGAAGCGGTTGGTCACCCATTGCTCAAGCGTATCGACATGCCGATAGGGGAAAAGCTGCCAGCGGATATAACTGAGGATGACGACGATGCTCTGCCATAGGCCGAGGCCAAGGAGGGCATTGAGGGGCTTGAGGGGATAGTGAAAGAACTTGTGGTCGTAGTAGATACGGGACAGACGAGGGCGACGAAGAAAGTCGTCCCCCAGAACCTCGCGCCACATCTGGTTGACTTCCTTCACCTTCGTGAAGAAGCGGTGCCCGCCCAGGTCGAAGTAATAGCCCCGGTAATTCTCGGTGCGTGATAGGCCACCCACTTTGTCGTTCTTCTCAAGCACAGTCGGGTGAACACCATACTTGGTCAAGTCATAGGCGGCGGCGAGACCAGCCGGGCCGCCGCCGATAATCACGACTTGATGGGAGCTTGTCGCCTCGCTGTTTGCTGACATCTTGGTCTAACCCTCCACCGCATTGGCGAAAACCTGACGCTCGTGCTGCATGCCGACTTCTTCAAAAACACTCAATGCCGCTCGCGCCGATTGCTCCCAGGAGAACTCGCGCGCCCGGCACAGCCCTTTGCTCCGCAACTCCTTGCGGAGATGTTCGTCGGCCAATAGTTCCAACATCTGATCCCGAAGCTCTGAGCTTGAATGGGGGTCGAATAACCGGCCCGCGTCGCCAAGCACCTCCGGTAACGCCCCAGCGCGGCTAGCTACCACCGGTGAACCGCACGCCATCGCCTCTAGAGCCGGCAGTCCGAAGCCCTCATCGTAGGAAGGGAGCACGAACAACTGAGCCGCTGTGTAGAAATGGGGCAGTTCCCAGTCGGGCACGTAGCCGGTAAAGATCACCTGCTGCGCTAAGCCGAGGCGCTGGATTGTGTCACACAGAGCAGGATAACTAGAGAAGAAGACATCCTGGTCAACATCTCCTACCAGAACGAGCTTCACGTCGCGCTGGGCGTCGGCCTGGATCAAGGACGTATAGGCGGCAATCAGAGTCGACAGGTTCTTGTGGGGACTAATGCCCCCGACATACAGAATGAAGCGTGTAGCGTTGTCAATGTCATGGCGGGCCAAGATTGAGGCTGTATGCGAGGCGTCGTGGATGGGGTGAAATGCGGTTGTCACTGCATCGGGTACAACCCGCATCGCCCCTTCGGCCAGCCCGAAGTGGCGCATGATGTCCCGTTTGGCCGTCTGCGATACCGTCATAATCAGGCTGGCCTGCGCGATGGCACAGCGAACTTTGAGATCCCAGAACAGTCTAGTCCGCCGGTCAGGAAAGATAAATTGAGGATAGCGCTCCGCAATGGTGTCATGGAGGGTTACCGTTACCTTGACGCGACTGACGATGGGAAAGAATGTGTAGACGCTGGGGAAGTAGAATACGTCGAGATGGTGTGAACGGGTCGCCTGGCTCATGGCCCAGATATCACGCAGGGAGCGCCGCCCCGAGGCGCTGGCCGCCTGAGCCGCCGCTCGTGATGGATTGATGATCACCCGCTGCGCTCGTTGCGGCTCTGGCAGGTCCTCGCTGTGCTGGGCTGTATCTGCATCTAGGAACAGCCAGTAATCGTTTTGCTGGTAGAGGGCCAACAGAGCGTGGAGCAGCTACCGAGTATAGCGACCATAGCCTCGCTTGTTAGCCCAACAACACGCGTCGATGCCAATCTTCATGGTCAGTAGTCGGATAGTTGGATGGCCGGGTAGTGGTCGCAAGCTGCTTCGCACTCAGCCATGGGATGAGTCGGTGAGTGCGAGGCTCTAACGTAGAAGAGGATGGCCTCCAGGGTCAAAATACGTATCGGCAACTCGAATTCGAGCCAAGGGTCCTTCACGGTGGAACAGGCGCGAACGTCTTGAGAAAGTTGATGACGTGCCAACGCTCGTCCACTGAGAGGCGATCCTTGAACGACGGCATCGCCGTGCCGTCTTTGCCACCGGTAACCACGGAGAAGTGTTCGCCGTCGGGATGGCCGGCGGCCATGTGCACCCGGAAGTCGGCGGGGCGTGGGTTGAGGGCGGAGGCCGCCGGGCCATCGCCGCGCCCATTCGCGCCGTGGCAGGCCTGGCAGTTGTCCCGATACACGCGCTCACCAAGCGCGAGTGAGTCGCCGGTGGGCGGGAAGGGATTACGTAGCAGTTCGCCTTCGACCTGGTCATGCCTATCCTCGGCAGCCACATCACGAATGGGCTGGGAGCGAACGGCGAGAAATACGCCTAGCCCAATGATGACCACGCCAGCGAGACTCAGGGCTGCGCCTTCCAGGGAACGCAGGCCGATAGCCCGACTCAAGAAGAGGATGAGGGCGACGCCCAGGAGAACCAAACCCAGCGCCAGCCAAAGACTGAGATTGAACGTGGGTAGCGGCAGGCGAGGGCCTGCAACCGTCGGCGACGACTCCGCCTGGGCAGAGGTCGCCGTGACCGCGAAGCGGACGGCGGAGCGGGCATCTTCCCGGCCAGCCTGGCGGACCAGCATTTCTATCTGCCACTCGCCGTCGACCGCCACGAAGGCGCCCCGCGTCACGTAACGACCGTCCCCTTGCGGTTCGGCAATCTGGACACTCGTGCCCAGCGCTTCGTCGAGATAGGTAAAGCGCAAGTCGACGCGCTCGGCGTTGTTGACGGGCTGATCTTTACCGTCCGCGACAAACAGGGTGAAGGTGTTCGGACCGGGCCGCGCGGGGGCAATGGTCAACGCGAGGTGGAGAGACCCGGCTTCGGTATTGAGCACCAGGGGGCGGGTGGCCTCGATGCGCTCATAGGTCTGGCGACCGGGGGGAAGGCTACTCAGCACGCCGGCCGCGAGGAGCACCAGGGTCGCCAGCGCGGCCTCGACGCGCACGGTTCGCCCAAAGCCGACACCCAGGCGCGTCGCCCGGACCAGATCACCGACGCCAGACACAGCGGCGGTCAGGCGGGGGCTAAAGATGAGTAAGTTAGCGGCGCCAAGCGCAAGCACGGGCGCCGCCAACCCGAGCTTGACGACGAGGCTCTTGCCGTAGAGGGTGTCGCGTAGCGCCGCCAGGCTACCAATATGGAGCCAGGCCAAGTAGAGGCCGGTCAGGGAGAGAAGAGCGACGCTGAGCATGGCCAGCACGGAGAAGCGGGGGATGATGCGGGCCAGGAGCGACCAGCGGGTAGCGGGCGGCAATGACCGCAGACACAGCGGCAGCAGCAGCACGAAGGTGAAGAGACCGCCGACCCAGACTGAGACGGCGAGGAAGTGCAGCCAGTGGGCGGTGATCGCCAGGACTGGCTGCGACGGCACGGCCGCGCTGTGGCTATTCAGCGTACTGGTGATCATGACCAGGCCGGCGAGGCCGATCACCAGCCAGGTCAGGCCGGGCCGCTGCAGCCAGCGGAGCGCCAGGGCCAAGGCAAGCAGCAAACCGAGGCGCGCCAGCCAGACCAGCCCATAGCGGGTATCCAAGAGCATGGACGGCAACTTGCCGAACGTCGCCAGCAGTCCGCCACCGTTCGCCAGGCTCGTCTGGATCAGGAGCGCGGCCACCGCCGCGCCGAGGAGGAGAGTCCAGCTAAGCCACAGCAAGCGGTTATACGGACCCGCGAGGGTGGGCAAGACACTGGCCGCCAGGCCCTGGCGATGGAGGCTCGGGACGAGGACGAGCCGATAGAAAAGAAGTACTCCCACCAGCGCCGCGACGGCTAGATACTGCAACCATCGGACGGCGGCTTCGAGGGGTGTTTGAGCGGTGGCTTCGAGGATCGCGGCCGGCTCATAGGGGGGGGGGCCTCGACGCCTATCAGCAGGCTATAGACGCCACGCGTGACATGCCCGTCTACGGCTGATAGCGCTTTCCAGGCGACGGTATAGACTCCCTTGTCGAGCGGCGGCAGCGAGACGGTCATGGATGTGGCATCGTGGGGGTCGATCCGACTGTCGCCCCGATCCACCCGTTGTCGGTTCGCGTCGAGAACTTGGACGTCTGAAAACCCAGGTTCCAGCAGTTCGGTGAACCACAGTTGGAGCTTCTCCGGCGCGGCCTGGAGCGTCTGGTCGGGCGGCGGCTCGGCCCGCCAGAACTCGGCATGGGCATGGACGGTGCGCACCAAGATGAGGGCCAGCAGGCCGGCCAGGAGGAGCGCCGCGCGGCGTGGGCCGGGGCCGGGTTGGGCTTCGTGGCTCGGACGGCTGCCCTGTCCTAAGCGGGTGAGCACAGGAACATCCTTTCTCCTAGGCCGCAGGTGGAGCACAAGCCCTGCGGCCGGCGCTCCACCTGCGCGATGGATCCTACTGAGAGTACCGTTCTAGAGCCGCCCCGCTAGGTCAGGACCGAGGGTTCGCCGAGAGCGGCCGCCCGCCGCCGACTGGTCACCATCACCAGCCCACTCAAGACGACGCCCAGGCCGGCCAAGCCGAGAGCGGCGATCGCCAGAGTCTGATTGGTCACGAGAGCGCTCTGGGCCGCATCGGCCTTGGCGTGGGCCTCGCGGGCTTCCTGGCTGATCTGACTGGTGGAAAGCTCAGCCTCCGGAAAGTAAATGGCCTGGATGCTCCGCACACCATTGAACTTGCCGTCGGCCGAGTCGAACGTCTCATTGACCGCCGCGCCTTCGACGGTACCGAAGAAGCGAAACCGGTAGTCACCTTCCTTGGTCGGTACGATATCCGCCGTGTACTTGCCGGGCTGGCGGAAGACAGCTCGCAGCTCAAACTCCCGCTTCTGCCCACCAAAGATCACCTCGGCTTTGAGGGTCTTTTCCAGCCCCTCAACGGGTTGCTGCGTTTCGCGGTTGGTGACGGTCAGGTCGAGGCCGTTCTTCTGGCTGGCGAAGGCCGGTTCGCCCGTCCAGCCCACGACAAGGTCGTACTTGCCGACTTCCCGCCGCTCGTGGGCGAGCGCCACGAGGGGGACAGCGATAAACAGCGCCAATACGGCCAACACGGTAGCGCCTAGCAGGCGAGATTGGACGGACATGAAGCGCCTCCTGAGCTAGCATTGAGGATCGTGGACAAACAGGCCAGACATCGGTCAGGACCTGTCTGGAGACCAGGTTCAGGGGTGATGGAGTTGAGGCTAGCCAGAGGTTTCGGGTGGGGGGTCCGAGATGGCGAGACCCATCGCGCTGGGGACAATGGAGAGTAAAGCGCCCTGCCTCGCAACGGATGGCATGGGTAGGAGCGCCGCGGGCCGGGGAGCAAGGGCTTGATAGTTCGTCTCAGCCGGCGGCATGAGAGTGTCGAATGAGGGGCCAACAACCGTCGGGGCCGCATCGAACCCCGGCCGACACGCTACTGCCCAAGGGGGCATGGCTTCAGAAGCGCCCCCTGACGGGTCGTAGAGGTGGCGATGAGAGAAACGATGGGCAGTCTTCCGCATGACATGGGGGCGCAGGTCTGAGAATAGAAATCCCAAACTGAGCGCTGCCAGGAGGAGGATATAGAGAGGGGCCGGCCCATGTCGCTCGAAATTCATGGACAAACCCTTGTCCTTCCCTGGGAGACGAGACGTGGCTAAGGTCCGAGGGGTTAACACATGGCGGCACAGCCGCAACGCTCTGCCCCTTGATAAGAGATGAACCTGTGAACAGGACGATAAATACAACCAGATAGGCCAGCGGCAAGGTATTTTGGCCCGCCGCATGCCCCTCCACCTAGATGGGTCGACAACATTTTCATACTTTCACACAATCGCAATAAGTGTTATCTGTTCGCGGCGCTGGGTGTCTATATTTGGTTACATCTAGTAATTAGTGTTTACAAGTCACCTTTTGTGTGCTATAATACTCTTCGCTTCGGCATCCGTCGTTCGTCGGTCTCACTTGGACCGGGTTTGTGATTGGCCGCCCCAGGGAGTGCGGAGGTGACATGACCAAGTTCGGGTGAATACACTTCCGCGTCCCCTCACGGGGACTAGTCAGACAGGAGTAAGTCTATGCGTGCCCCCCCACCTCTTCTACGTGCCGTCCTCCTAGCCGTCCTGACCTCACTTGCCCTCTCCGTGTTTGCGCTAGCAGCCCCCCCTGGCTCAGAGTTCAGCGCAACTGAGGCCGCGCCAGGCAGTGATGGCGCTGCCAGCCTGCAGACTAGCACAGGCCATGATGCCGAACCCGATAGCCTCGACAAGTCTGGCCCTGTCCAACAGCCCCAACTCAATATCAGCTCGATTGAGTGTGTCGGCGGCAGCGTGGTCGTCCACTTCGTCCTTGTGCACGTCCCCGACGACATTACGGCGAGTGACCTGGCCGGTACTTCCGTCCGCTACACCTTGCGGATCACGTCGGGTGGCCAGACGACGACCATCACGGATAGCGCGAGCTTCGACAAGCTCACCGGGAAGACGGCTCACTACCGCGATGTCCTCGCCGGGCGGGACGGCGTCTACACCGTCACCTCGGCGTCGCTGAGTTTTGACGGCCAGACGGTCAACCTACACAATGCCGGTGAGAGCTTCACGGTGAGCGGTTGTCAGCCTCACCCTAGCGCCACACCCACTCGCACACCGACAGCTGTCCACGAGACGCCGACAGCCATCCACGCGACAGCCACGGCTGTCCACGCCACGGCTACCGCCGTCCACGCGACAGCCACGGCCGTCCACGCGACAGCCACGGCCATCCACGAGACCCCGACGGCTGTTCATGAGACCCCAACCGCCATCCATGAGACGGCTACCGCCGTCCACGAGACGCCGACGGCTGTCCACGAAACACCGACGGCTGTCCACGAGACGCCGACGGCTATCCATGAGACGGCCACCGCTGTCCATGAGACGCCAACGGCCATCCATGAGACGCCGACTGCTATCCACGAGACGGCTACTGCCGTCCACGAGACCCCAACGGCTGTCCA
>CAZLBQ010000084.1:0-6159 GCA_964557745.1 uncultured Anaerolineales bacterium | reverse complement strand
CACGAGACGCCAACGGCAGTTCATGAGACGCCGACGGCAGTTCATGAGACGGCCACGCCGGTTGTCACTCACGACCGACTGCAACTCAACATCAGCTCGATCGAGTGCGTCGGCGGCAGTGTCATCGTCCACTTCGTTCTGGTGCATGTCTCCGACGATATCACGGCGAGTGACCTGGCCGGCACTTCAGTTCAGTACACTTTGCAGATCGCGGCGGGTGGACACACCACCACCGTCTCGGGTAGCGCCAGCTTTGATGACCTCACGGGTAAGACGGCTCACTATCGCGCCTCTCTGCCCGGGTTGAACGGCGTCTACACAGTCACATCGGCCACGTTGAGCCTGGATGGTGAGACGGTTAGTCTGCACAATGCCGGTGAGAGCTTTACGGTGAGGGGCTGCGAGCCGAGCCACGGCTCAGCAGCCGAGGGCGAGATGTCGTCGGCGAGTACTTGGCGCGGATGGCTCGACGCCGTTGTGCAGCGACTAGAAGCGCTCGGCCGGAGTTAGTTCCGGCGCCACGCGAACGGGGTAAGCGTCTGACGCTTACCCCGTTTCTGTGTGCCCGTCCCTGATTATGAACGATTGGGAGACGAAGGAATACCCCCTACCGTCCGTCACTCGCTCGGCTAATCAACGGCAGGTAGGTGCGGTACGAGGTCGGTGTCGCGGTGGGCGACGGCGTACTCGTCCTCGTCGCGGTCGGCGACGTCACAGCCGTCGGCGTGGTGGTCGGCGACACGCCCGCCGTCGGCGTAGTCGTCGGCGGCGCCACCGTGGCCGGAGTGCTGGTGGACGACGGGGCCGTGGTCGGCGTGGTGGTCGGTGGTACCATAGACGTTGCAGTCGAGGTGGGCGACACCACGGCGACCGGCGTATTGGTTGGCGACGCTACAGAGGTCGGTGTGCTCGTCGACGCGGGAACGACCGTCGGGCTAGAGGTCGTGGTCACGGCGGGGCCGGGCGTGCTCGTCGGCAACGGGGTGACGTTGACAAACACGGGTCGGTTGAGGGTGAAGCTGCCAATGGCCGTCGACGGCTGCTTGCCATAGCCCCACACCGTCTCGCGGTACTCGCCCGTCACGGTGTTACCCCCATTCCGGACCGTGCCCACCAAGCTAAACTGCCGCGTCACCTTCTGCTCAGGGATGGTGTACCCGTTGGCGAGGCGCCTGGCGGGGGCGATGAGCAACTCGTACTGTTCGGACGTCAGGGTCAGCGTTGTCCCGTCGAACGTGCCGGTCACGCGCGGGCCAATCCCCAGCGGCGTAGCGCGGGGCGTCGGCGTCCCCGGGCCGGGCGTTGGTCCGACGGGGGTGGCGGAAATCGTCGTGACGCGGGGATAGAGGATGGTGCGGTCGAGCATCACGAAGCCAGTCACCTGGCTGCCTGTCTGTTGCAGGGTCAGGCTCAGATCGACGGGCATGTCCAGCTGGGTGGCCGGGGTCGGACTGGGCGCCGGAGTCGGCGTCGACAGCGGGGCGCTCAGCACGCCGACCAGGACATGGCGCAACTGAACGGAACCTGTGTACTGACCCGTGATGGGGCCGGTCTCGACAGGCGCAGCCACGCCGGGGCGAGACGTCAGCGCGACAGCCGCCAGGGCGAGCGCGGCCAGGGTCAGGAGGGCGACAACAGCCTGGAGTCGCCAGGGGCGCGTGTTCATCGGTCCTCCTAGAAGTCCGCTCGTACACAGTCCGAGGGCGACGGCTGCACGGGCACGCGCGACGCGCGCGTGGTACTAAAGACCAACTCGATGTCCTTCAACTGCTGTAGGTCGAGGTCGGCCAGGCCCGTTTCCGGCGCGCCGGCGAAGACCTGGACCTGCCAGTTGCTGGCCGAAACGGGCCGGCCCAGGAAGGCTGCCGTCCGCTCGCCATTGGCCCCGTTGATACTGGCCTTGAAGTCGGTCGTGGCCGACTCGGCGGGTTGGTTGCTCGGCCACTCCTGACCCGCCAGCGAGGCGGGATGGATGAGGCGGTACTCGAAGATGCAGCCCGCGCGCGTCCGCAGGTGGGTCAGGCCGGCCTGGGTTACGGCCACGCGCCGATAGCGCAGCGACCCCGCCTGGTCGGTGACCACGTTCAAGCTCATGCCGTTACTGGTTGGCTTGGGCTGGCCGATGCCGCCGATCTTGAACAACCAGAAGCGGTCGAAGCCCTGCTGGATGACATTCGAGAAGATGCCGTTCTCGACGATGGACGTGGAGAAGGTGAAGTAGAGCACCGGCTTGCCGTCGGTCCCGCGTACGGTGTTCTGCGCCACCCAGTCGCGGAAGCGCCGGGTCCGCTCAGCGTCCGCCGCCGGCCCGCTCAGGCGAAGGGCCTGGTCGGTCAGGCCGAGAATGTGCTGCGCCACCGACAGGCGGAAGTCCTCCTGGTTGATCTCGGCGTCGCCGACGACGAGGTTGTTGGTAATCGCGTCCAGGCGGGTCACAAACTGCAGGATGTCGTCGGCGGTACGGGCGCGGTAGATGTCGGAGATGCGGAAGCTGCTGGCCGCCAGCCGGGCGGCGTACTCGTACTCGGCGCGGCGGGCCGCCAGATAGGCCACGCGGCTGGCGTACTCCAACTGGTTCGCCAGAATGAGGCGCTTCGAGTCGCGCACCAGGCGATAGCTGGGGTCGTTGGCCGGGCTGTTCTGGAGATAGGCGCGCTCGCGCTGGGCCTCGAGGACATCGTGCTTGGTCTGGTCGCGCACGCCCTGGTACTCGGTGAGTTTGGCGGCGGCTTCCTGGACGGCGATGTCGAGATCGGACTGCATCTCGGCCTGGTCCAGGAACAGGTTGCGCACGACGGCCTCGGAGTTGGCGTCCTCGATCTCCATGTCGTGGGCGGCCTGGCGCAGGATCTCACCGGGGCGCAGGCCGGCTTCGACAAACGCGCCGGGGTTGACCTGGTATTCGAGCGGAACGCCCAGGGTGACGACGCAACAATTGGCGGCTGCGATGATGGCCTCGAACACGGCCGAGTCCACCGCCGCGTTGTAGATGGAGGTCTTGACCTTGATGTTGCGTATCTCCTCCACTTGCGCGCGCTGGACGATATTCGCCATCTGGACCTGAACCTGGCGGATACGGAGGTAGGTCGAGCGCAGTTCCTGGCGGCTCTGCCGCATGTCACTGACCGGAGCCTGGAGTGCGCACGCGCTGAAGGCGGCGTCGCTCATCTGGTTCGGGTCTGGATTGCAGCTCTCCAGGACATCGATGGTACGCTGCACGCAGGCGAAGTAGTCGGCGTCGTTCTGGAAGTCGTTGCGGTCACAGCCCGCTTGGGCCTGGATCTTCTCGTCGCGGCCGTTCTTGAGCGCCAGGATGGCGGCGGCGAGCTTCTCGGCTTTCTGGTCGAACTCGCGTGTCGCCGCTTCCTCGTCGCGTTGCAGCGTCTTGGCATCCTCCGCCGCGCGGCGCGCCTCGTTGAGAATGCCGGTGTCGTTGCTACCGAAGGCAGTGCGGAAGGGGCGGGCCGGGGTGAAGCTGACGTCGAAGCCGAAGACATTGCGCCCCGCGGCCAGGGTCCGCGCGTTGTCGCGCGTTTCCAGCACGTTGAGCGCCATGTCGGCCAGCATCGCCCCGTCGGGGCGCGTGCCGCGGGCGCAGCGGCTGGCGCTCGGTCCCGCCGCGATACCCAGCCCGCCCACCATCTTGACGTATTGCCCCATGGCCGCCGCGCGATAGTCAGACTGCGCCGCCCCCGGACCGTAGTCGTCCAGGTAGCTCTTGCGAACGGCGATTTGGTGCTCAGCGCGGCGGCGGCCATCCGACGCCCGCCCCAGGATGGCCCACTCGGCCTGGGTGTAGAAGTCGGAGATGAGGCAGCCGCTGCCGACCGGGCGCGTCAGCCCCTCGGCCACGAACTGCTCGGCCTGCTCGTACTGGAGGACCGCCAGCTGGAGCTTGCGCAACTCATCGCGCACAAACGCCTCGCCGCCCACGATTTCCGTCCCGCTGAAGTGCAGCCCCAGCGCGTCGGCGGTGAACTGCTGGCCGAAAATCATGCGCAGGTACGCTGCTTCGCGCACGCTCTGCCGCAGCCGCGCCGGGAAGTTGCACCAGTCGATGATCGGCTCCGGCACGACGTTCGGGTTGTTCGGGTCAACCGGCGGGTCAGGGGTCTCCGCCTGGGCGCACAGCGCCGCGCTGTAGTCGGTGTCGGCCTTGAAGCGGTCGAGGTTGGCATACACCGCCAGGAAGGCGTAGATGTCGCGCGCCAGGCGCAGGTCGGCGTCGGCCTGGTCGATGCGCTGTTGCAAGGTGATGGTGCCCGGCCCGGCGCCGTCCAGGTCGCGCAGGAAGCCCGACGCGTAGTCGAACTGGCGGACGAGACGGTCGAAGTCGGGTTTCTCGCGGGTGGGCGAGATGCTGGCGCGGAAGTCGGCGCTGTTCTTGAGCAGGCCGCGCGCCTTCTGCTCCATCGCCTTCATGTCGGCATAGATCAACTCGCCGGCCGGCGCCAACTCGGGCGGGTCCACCGCCGGATAGTCGGCGCCAGCGGCGCTCGCCCGCCCGGCCACGGCGCTGATGTCGCCGATGACGCCATAGTGCGCGGAGCAGAGGTCGCTGCCCTGGTTAGGCCCACACGCCGCGCTGCCCGATTGGAGCGAGAGCGTCAGCGCCAGCGTCAAACCGAGGGTTATCCCCGAGAACAAGGCACGGATTGTGTGTCTCACTGGCTTACCTCCCCCGCTTCCAGGCGCCAACCACCACGATCCCCATCACCAGACCGACGAGGGCTAGCCAACCACCCGGTAGGCTGGCCGCTTGCCCCTGACGCTCGACAGCATCGAGACGCGTTTCGAGGGCAGCGAGCTGGGTCTTGAGTTCGGCGTTCTCACTTTGTAGCGCGGCGACAGTCTGTACGGTCGAAGACCCATCGTTGAGCGACGCCACCAACTGCGGCGGCAAGTAGTAGCCCACCTGGAGCCAGGCCAGCAGCTTGCCGTTGTCTATCTCATCCGACGACTGCATGGCGTAGCCGAGAATCTGGCCCGCCTGGATCGCCTTCATCGCCACGCCCGCCACGCTGCTGCTCGTCAGCGGGTCGCCCACCGCGATGGGGCCGTTCTCCAGCGACACCTTGACCGGCACGCGCCCGATCATGGCCACGACCGTCTTGTCGGCGGTGATGAGGTTCGTGTTCTGCCCGGCCAGGTACGTCTGGCCCTGGTCGAAGACGAGGCCGGGGTTGGTCGACACGACGCCGACCAGCCCGCTCTCGTTCGCGCCCGTCGTGCGGCGGACCGTGGGCCCGTTGCGCATCTCAGGCGTCATCACCACAAGGTCGCCCGGCTCGGTCGGCTCGCTGGAGGCGAAGGTCTCCGCCACGTCCTGGTTGCAGATGACGAAGCCTACGTCATTCGTTGTCCCCACAATGCCGCACTTCCCGTTGAACCCCTGCTCAGCGTACACTTTCCCCCGCGCGACGATATCGCGGTTCGACTGGAGAAGGACTTCGGCGATGATATGCTCTGGCACATATATCCCTCCGTTGGGCATGAATTGCGTGTGGATGCGGTTCCCCGTGAGGTCCGCGATGCTCAACCGGCCATCATCCCCCGAATATATGCCCCACTGGCGGGCAGCGGTGTTCTCCAACAGGATGCCTGAACCCCAGCCCGGACCGGATGACGTCGCGCGGATGGCATAGTCATTGGTGGCGCCCTTGTCGACGTGCAGACCGGCGCCAGGGTTAAGGGTGCCAATCCCCAGGTTGCCCTGGACGCGCAGGTTGGTAACCTGGGCGCCTGGGACCAGGGTCGTCGCATTGACCTCGGTCGTGGCCTGCTGCGCCCACGGGACCGGGTGCAGTCGCTGGCGCGGTACCATCTCTGGGTCCGGCGCGACCGTGATGCCCACGAAGCGCGGCGCGTCGGCGAACACCGTCGGTGCGATGGCGACACTGTCGCCCAACACCACCTTGAACTGCCCGTCGCGCACCGCAACGTTGTTGAAGGTCTCGCTGTGCAACTCTGCGCCAGCGACCGCCGCATCATAGATTTTGATGGTGATGTTGAAGCTGTCGTTGGCCAGGCTGCCGTCGGCCAGGCGCAGCGTCCCCTGGTAGTTGAAGGTCGAGGGGATAGCCGCGTTGGCGGCGGGGGCGTCGGGGCCGGCGGGACCAGCGGCGCTGGCGAACGGCCCCGCCCGCAGCCCCACCACCA
>CAZLBQ010000083.1:0-15502 GCA_964557745.1 uncultured Anaerolineales bacterium | reverse complement strand
CGTACCCCCGCGAACCAGCAACTCTGTCATAAGATCCAACCTTCAACCTTCAACTTGCCACCTTCAACCCTGCCCCGCCCGCTCGACCATCCGCCGCGCGATGCGGTTGTGCCGCTCGATGACCGGCGGCAGGTCAACGGTCGTCAGGCGCCCGTCCTCGACCACGACGCGGCCATTGATGACCGACCACGTCACATTCGGCGGGCGGCAGAAGACAACGGCGGCCAGCGGGTCGTGGACCCACGCGCCCGCGAAGTCCAGCGTGTCGAGCTTGAAGCCAATGACATCAGCGGCCATGCCCGGCGCGAGCGCGCCGATGTCGTCGCGGCCGAGGACCCGCGCCCCACCCCGTGTGCCCAACCACAGCGCCTCCTCGGCCGTCAGCGCGCCCGGATCGCCGCCCACGCGTTGCAGCAGCAGCGCCATGCGCGCCTCGGTCAGCATGTGCGACGAGTCGTTGCTGGCCGAGCCATCGACGCCCAGTCCCACCGGCACGCCGGCTTTGAGGTACTGGACCACCGGCGCGATGCCCGAAGCCAGTCGCATATTCGAAGACGGACAATGCGCCACGCCGGTTCCCGTGTGGCCCATGCGCCCAATCTCGGCCTCGTTGACGTGGACGGCGTGCGCCCACCACACGTCGTCGCCCGCCCAGCCCAGGCTCTCGGCGTACTCGACGGGCCGCATGCCAAAGTGTTCCAGGCAGAAGTCTTCCTCGTCGCGCGTCTCCGCCAGGTGGGTATGCATCCGCACCCCGTAGGCATCCGCCAGCTTGCGGCTCTCCCGCATGAGGTCGGGCGTGACGGAGAACGGTGAGCAGGGCGCGACGGCCACGCGCAGCATAGAAAACCGCTGCGCGTCGTGGTATGTCTCTATCACCCGCACACAGTCGCGCAGGATGGCGTCCTCGGCCTCGGTGACGCGGTCGGGCGGCAGCCCGCCCTGCGACTCACCCAGCGACATGCTGCCGCGTGTCGGGTGGAAGCGGATGCCCAGTTCCTGAGCGGCGCGAATCTCGTCGTCCAGCCGGCTGCCGTTGGGGAACAAATACAGGTGGTCGGCGGCCGTCGTGCAGCCCGACAGCAGCAGTTCCGACAGGCCGACCAGGGCGCTGGTGTAGACCGCGTCCGGGTTCAGCTCGGCCCAGATGGGGTAGAGTGTCTTGAGCCAGTTGAAGAGATTGGCGTCTTGGGCGGCGGGGAGAGCGCGGGTGAGGGTTTGATACAGGTGGTGGTGGCAGTTGACCAGCCCCGGCAGGACCAGGTGACCGGTCGCATCCAGGACATAGTCGGCCGTCGCGGGCAACTCGCTCGTCGGCCCGACGGCCTGGATCACTCCGTCCTGAATAAACAAGCCGCCGTCCGGGATGCGGCGGCGGCCATCGTCCAGGGTGACCAGGAGGGTTGCGTGGCGTATCAGCAGACTAGGCATCTTGACTCCGCCGAGGGATACATGGCGTATACGGGTCGACGCGCCTCGGGTGCATGAGGTTCATCATAGCACAGGATGCGCGGCGCGTCAAAAGTGGCGCAGTTGCGTACGGTCTACGCTTGGGCTAGAATAGCGCGCACCGTTATCCAGGGGCAGCACCGCGCTTACCGAGGAGAACTATGGCCTCGAATGCCTATCACTTTGTGGATCGCTGGCGAGTCGAGGGAACGGTCGAGGAAGTCGGGCGCATTCTCAGCGATGGGCCGGACCTGGCCCGCTGGTGGCCGTCGACGTACCTGGAGGTCAAGACGCTGGAGGCGGGCGACCCGCAAACGGGCCTGGGGCAGGTCGGCGCCGTCTACGCCAAAGGCTGGCTGCCCTACACCATCCGCTTCACCTTCCGCGTCGTCGAGTCGTTCTATCCGCGCGGCTTCGCCATCGAAGCTGAGGGCGACCTGACGGGACGCGGCGTCTGGACGTTCGAGCAGGACGGCCCCGGGGTCAACCTCACCTACGACTGGACGATTCGCGCCGACAAGCCGCTGCTGCGGACGTTCTCGTTCCTGCTCAAGCCGCTCTTCCGCAGCAACCACAACTGGACAATGCGGCAGGGCGAGCAGAGCCTCAAGCTCGAACTCCAGCGCCGCCGCGCTCGCACCCCTGAGGAGGCCTCCGCCGTCCCCGCCCCGCCCGGCCCGGCCCCCGTCTGGCCCTACTGGCTCGGCCTGGCGGGCGCGGTTCTAGGCGGACTGGGCGCGCTGGCGGCGCGCTGGCCGACACTGCGTACCGAGCACAGCGTCATCATTCGCCGCCCCGTCGCCGACGTGTTCGCCTTTGTCGCCGACCTGAGCAACGAGCAGCGCTGGCAGCCGGAGATTAAGGAGGTCACGGTGACGTCGCCCGGCCCCCTTCAGGCCGGTTCGACGTTCCGTGAGGTGCGCCACACCCTGGGGCAGGAATTCGTGTGGGACATGCGGGTGACGGACTACGCCGCGCCGTCGCGCATCTGCATCGCGAGCGAAGGCGCCGCCACGCCGTATCGCGGCTGCCGCCTCTTCGACCCGGTGCCGAGCGGCACGCGCGTGACCGAGCAGAGTGAGGTGCGGCTGCCCCTCGCCCTGCGCCCCCTCACCCCCCTGCTGGCCCGCCTGGCCCGCCGCCCCATCGCCGACGCCTACGCCCGCCTCAAAGCGTTACTGGAAGAGCAAGCGTCATTATCACCATAGGCTCACCCGCAAGCACGCGGATCAAAGCCGTCTATCTAGCTCGGCGCAATGCTCTTCCTCATGGTCAACCTGATAGATGAGCATGTCCAACAACGTTTCCCGCCCGCGTATCTCATGCACGCCAGCGCGCTGCCAGTCGTCGTCGGCGACTCTGCGCAGAGTGTGGACGAGTTCCGCACGGCGTAACGCAAACCCCTGCCAGCTCGTCTGGAAGTCCGCATCGACATAGCCGGCGACATCCGCCCAGCGGTCCTCATCGTAGGCCGGTAGGGGCGGATCATCGCGCACAAGCACGGCATACAGCCGGTAGGCCATGATATCATCGCTGGCGCGCACGTGCGCGAAGATGTAGGCAGCCGACCAGACACCCGACGCCGGAACCTGGCGCAGAGCCGTGTCACTCTGGCCCGCTACGGCGCGGGCGATGCGGTCGGGTATGGCCGCTAGTCGGTCGACCCAATCTTGTGCGTTCACCGCTCCTCCCTCCCATCAATCTGCTATCTGCCCGAGCGGATCATGTCCCCGCTCGCATACGCCATCGCCTGCTTCAGCGTCCACCCCCGACCCTCGGTCCACGCCGCCGCAAAGGCTGTCTCGCCTAGCCTCTCCCGAACTGCCGCCAGGTTGCGCTCGAATTCAGGCTGGTCCGCCGGGTCCATGACAGAGCCAATGGACGCCCGCAGCGCCGTCGCCACCGACCACAAGCGCACCGCCCGGCCGGGATCCCCCAGGGTCAGCGCCATGTCGGCCAGCCGCTCCAGGCACCACGCCGCCCCGCCCATGTCGCCGATCTCCTCCCGCACCGTCAGGCTCTCCGCCAGCGTCGCCACCCCCATCGGCCAGTCACCCTGCCGCAACGCGATCCAGCCCAGGCTGCCCAGGGTCGCGCCGATACCCCACTTGTAGTTCAGGGCGCGGCGAAGCGCCAGGCTCTCTTCCAGCAGGGCCTGCGCCTGCTGATACTGCTCGCACCGCACGGCTAACTCGCCCAAGCCTGATAAGGCAGAAGCGGTACCGTTGGTATCCTGTATCGCCCGGCTCAGGGCCACCCCTTCCTCCAGCCGCGCGGCTGCCTGCGCGTAGTCGCCCACCCGCATCGCCGCCCAGCCGAGTTGCCGCAACATGACCGACGTCTGATGGGCGTCGCCAATCTCACGGGCAATTGCCAGCGCCTCCGCGAACAGCGCCGTCCCGGTGACGTAGTCGCCCATCTCGTTGGCCGCATCCCCCACCGTGTCCAGTATTCTCGACTCGCCGTGACGGTCGCCCAGCGCCCGATACATCGCCAGCGCCTCACGGCCCAGCGCCTGGGCAGCGGCGTAGTCACACTGGTGGTAGGCGAGCGAGGAAGCCCAGTCGAGGGCGCGGGCACGCGTGGCGTCGGGCGCGTTTGCATCGGCGGCAGCCAGGGCGCGCGCCAAGCGTGCCCGACCCTCGTTGAGATGACCATGCAAAGCCCAGAACTGGCCGAGGGCAGCAGCGAGCCGCAGGCCTAGCCTGGTCTCACCGGCCCCTGTGCCCCAGTCCAGGGCGGCGCGCATGTTGTCGTGGTCCCGCGCCAGGCGGTCCAGCCACTCAGTTTGCTGCGGCCCCGTCAGGTGCGGCGCGGCTTCTTCGGCGAGGCTCAGGCACCAGGCGGCGTGCCGGCGCCGCACGCCGTCGGCCTCGCCGCTTGCCTCCAGCCGCTCCGTGGCGTACTCGCGGATCGTCTCTAGCATCCCGAAGCGCGGCTCGCCGTCGGGCTGCTCCCCCTGCCGTACGAGGCTCTTGTCCACGAGCGAGATCAGGCTGTCGAGCACGCCCGGCAGGTCCCCCTCGACATCACACACCCTCTCGGCAGCGGCGAGCGGCCAGCCGCCGGCAAAGACCGCCAGCCGCCGCAACAGCGCCTTGTCACTCTCCGGCAGCAAATCATGGCTCCACGCCATCGCGTGCCGTAGCGTCTGGTGGCGCGCGGGCCAGTCACGCGGGCCGCCCGCCAACAGGTCGAGCCGCCGGGGCAGCTGACCCAGAATCGCCTGGGGCGTCAGGATGCGGACGCGCGCGGCGGCTAGTTCAATGGCCAGCGGCAGGCCGTCCAGGTGGCGGCAAACCTCGACAATCGCCGGCAGGTTGTCCTCGTAGGGCGCAAACTTCCTGTTCGCTGCCTGCGCCCGCTCAATGAACAGGCGGACCGCCGGGTACTGCGCCTGCTGGGCCAGGGGCAGCCCCGGATCGTCGGGCAGCGCCAGCGGCGGCACAGCGTAGACATGCTCGCCGTACACTCCCAGGACTTCGCGGCTCGTAGCCAGCATCTTGACGCTGGGTGCGGCTCGGAGAAGCTCGGGCAGGACGGCCGAGCCTTCGGTCACCTGCTCAAAGTTGTCGAGCACAAGGAGTAGGCGCTTGTCGTGCAGATAGGTCTTGAGCGTCTCCACCGGCGACTGGGTGACGCGGTCCTGGATGCGGAGCGTCTCCGCGATGGTAGAGGGCGCTTGGCTGGGGTCGACGACAGGGGCCAGGTTGACGAAGAACACGCCGTCCTCGAACTCGTTCACCAGGTCGGCGGCCACGTGGAGAGCAAGGCGCGTCTTGCCGGTGCCGCCCGGCCCAATCAGCGTCAGCAGCCTGACGTCGTCGCGCAACAGGAGCATTCGAACGGCGTCCACCTCCGCTTGCCGGCCTATGAGGCCTGTCAGGGGGGTGGGCAGGTTGGTGAGGTGGCGGGATGGGGCAGGCACGGCGACGGCCGTCTGAGCAGGCACAGCCGTCGCCTCGGTCATCATCTCATCCCGCGCGAAGCTGAAAAAGGCGGCCCGTTCCTCCGGCGCAATCGCTAAGTGTTGCGCCAGAATCTCAACGAACTGGCGGGAGGGCGTGCGCTCGTCGCCCTCGACTTTGCGCAGCATTCCGACGGAGTAGCCGATGCGGCCGGCTAGGGCCTCGCGAGTCATGCCCAAAGCCTGGCGGCGGCGCTTCAGCCATTGGCCGAACGTGAGGTTGTTGCTCATCGCCCCCTCTGCTCTGGGTTGCGGCCGCGCGTATATCCGAGTGTGACACTCCAGGGGCACTTATTGTAGCACAAAGTGCCTCTCCTGCAAGACAAGCATGTGGTTTAATGGGAGCATAAGAGAGAACGCAAGAGACACTCACGGCAGAAGCGGGAATAACTCTCACCAGGAGAAGACGATGCTAGACACCACGATCCGAACCGGTCAGATCGAGCGCAGCGCGGACACCAATACCTCCCTCGTGAACGATGAAACAAAGGAGCCGACGACCATGAACCAGACGACCACGATCCCCCAGACGTCTCGCCGTCACGTCCTGCTGGTAGCCCTGTTCAGCGTCACCGCCGCCATCGCCATCGTCATCGCCGCCTACGGCGGCCCTCGCGTCGACGCGTCGACGACGTGGCCAGGCAGCGCCGTTGCCATCGGTGATAGGTGGTACGCGGAGGCCCGGAACCGGCTGGTTCAGCGCGATAGCTGGTACCTGGAAGCCAAGACGCAGCCGCTGACCCGCGATCAGTGGTACCTGGAGGCGACGGCGCAGCCGGTGGCGCGCGACCGGTGGTACCTGGAGATGAACCGTCTGCGCGACCTCAACGAGGCGGCGGCGCCGTCGGTCAATGCCAAGTCGAACGCGCGGGAAGCCGAGTATGCCATGAACCGCCTGCTGGAACTGAACACCATGGACAATCCCATGCTCAGTGCGCTGCCGCCCACCCGGGACGCGGGGCAGCGAACGGGGCCGTTCTAGCCTCATTACCTGCTAGTCTAGCCGTTGCGGGACAAGGTTGTCCCCTACGATATACTACACACGATACTAGACAAGGAGACGCAAGCTATGCCACTCTACATGGACGTTCACCATCACGTCGAAGGGCTGACGGCCGAGGCGGTCGAGGGCGCGCACCAGCGAGACCTCGAAGTCCAGGAAAAGTACGGGGTCAAGTACCTGAAGTACTGGTTCGACGAGGCGACGGGCAAGGTGTTCTGCTTGGTGGAGGCGCCGAACAAGGAGGCGGCCGAAGCGGTTCACCGCGAGGCGCATGGTCTGGTGGCGGACGAGATTACCGAGGTGCAGGAAGGCCTCTAGGGTCCGGGGGCGAAACGGGCGGAGCGCACGATGGGGCGCTCCGCCCGTTGTTGTCATTTGGCCGTCGCTGCGAGCCTGCACAGGCGGCGTTGAGCGAGGCAGGAGCATGACGTGGCTGCCTACCCAACCACCTCGTGCCCGGACGTCGCCTCCACCAGGCTGCCCGTGATGAGGAACACCACGCGTTCCGCGATGTTCGTCGCCCGGTCGGCGATGCGCTCCAGGTTGTGAGCCACCCACAGCAGGTACGTCGCGGGCGTGCGCGCCGCCGCGTCCGTCCCCATAAAGTCAATCAACTCGTGGAAGATGGCCTGGTAGCGGTGGTCAATGGCGTCGTCCTGGCTCTCCACCGCTACCGCCAGCGCCTTGTCGTGTGACACATACGCGTCCAGGCTCAGGCGCAGGATACGCCGCGCCTCGTCGCCCATGGCGGGCAGCCCGGCCCAGTCCGGCGGGACCGGCGCGTCGGCGAGGCGGTGGGTCAGGACGGCAATGCCTTTGGCGTGGTCGGCGATGCGCTCAAGCTCCGTGGCGATGCTCACCGTCGCCAGGAGTTCCCGCAAGTCGCCCGCCATCGGCTGCTGCGTCGCCATCACCGTCACCACCTGCTCCTCGACGGTGTAGCGCAGCCGGTTGATGCCCAGGTCGTCGTCAATCACCCTCTGCGCCAGGTCGCGGTCCCGCGTCTGGAGCGCCTGCATCGCCCGCGTCACCGCGCGTTCGGCCAGGCTCCCCAGTTCCAGCAGTCCGGCCCGCATCTCGCGCAGTTGCCGCGTCAGTGTAATCCGTTGCGTCATCGCGCCTCCTGGCCTAGCCGAACCGCCCGGTGATGTAGTCCTCGGTGCGCTTGTCGTGCGGGGTGGTAAACAACTGCTTCGTCGGCCCCGTCTCGATCAACCGCCCCACACGGTCGTCGCCCGCCAGCAGGAAAGCCGTGAAGTCCGACACGCGCGCCGCCTGCTGCATGTTGTGAGTGACGATACAGATGGTGTAGCGCTCGCGGAGTTCCTGCATCAGGTCTTCGATCTTAAGCGTCGAGATGGGGTCCAGCGCCGACGCTGGTTCGTCCATCAACAGAATCTCCGGCTCGACGGCCAACGCCCGCGCGATGCACAGGCGCTGCTGCTGTCCGCCCGACAGCGCCGCCCCCGACGCCTGGAGCTTATCCTTGACCTCGTCCCACAGCGCCGCCTGGCGCAGACACCGCTCCACCGTCTCGTCCAGCGTCTGCTTGTCGCGCACCCCTTGCAGCTTCAGCCCCGCCACGACGTTGTCGTAGACCGACATCATCGGGAACGGGTTCGGCTTCTGGAACACCATGCCGATGACCCGCCGCACCTGGACGGGATCGATGTCGGGCGCGTAGATGTTCTCGCCGTCGAGCAGCACCTCGCCCTCGACGCGCGCGCCGCGCACCACCTCGTGCATGCGGTTCAGGCAGCGGATAAGGGTGGACTTGCCGCAGCCCGACGGCCCAATAAGCGCCGTGATCCGCTGGGCCGGGATGTCCAGGCTGATTCTTTCGATGGCGCGTTTGCCCCCATAGGTGGCCGACAGGTTGCGGATGGTCATCGAGTGCGCCATGACCAGGCTGACCGGTTGGCTGCGCTCAGCGACGAGAGGACGGGTAGTAATATCCATAACAGTGACTCCAGGCTACCGCTTGAACGACGAGCGGGCGACGCTCCAGCGCGCCAGCAGGCTGAACAGGGCGATGACCGCAATCAGGACCAGCGACGCGCCCCACGCCTTCGTGTGCCAGTCGTCATACGGGCTTTTGGCGTAGTTGTAAATCGTCAGCGGCAGGGCGGCCATCGGCTCGCGCAGGTTGAAGTTGAAGAACTCATTGCCCAGGGCCGTGAGCAGCAGCGGAGCCGTCTCGCCGCCCGCCCGCGCCGCGGCCAGGACCGTGCCCGTGACGATGCCCGCCCGCGCCGTCGGCAGCACGATGCTGACAATCGTTCGCCAGCGCGGGATGCCCAGCGCCAGCGACGCCTCGCGCAGGTTGTCGGGCACCAGGCGCAACACCTCTTCGACGGTCCGCGCCACAATGGGAATCATAATCAGGCCCAGCGCGACGCCGCCCGCCAGCCCCGAGTAGTTGCCGATGACGTGGCGCACCAGGAAGGCCCACACAAACGCGCCCACAACAATCGACGGCAGCCCGGCGATGAGTTCGACGGCGAACCGCACCGTCTCGGCGAAGCGCCCGCGCCCATACTCGACCAGGTAGACCGCCGTACCCAGGCCGACGAGGATGCCAATCACGCTGGCGACGAGCAGCATCTGCAGCGAGCCGAGGATGGCATGCGCCACCCCGCCGCCGACCTCGCCAAACGGCCGGCTGCGCTCGGTGAAGAACTCGATGTTGAGAGCGGGCAGCCCCTCGCGCACCACGTACAGCAGGATGGTCAGCAGGATGGCGACGCCCAGCAGCGCCGCGAGGGCCACCAGGCCGGTAAAGACGGCATCCCACGCCCGCCGCAGGGAGAGACCCCGCGCCGGCGTGCGGAGGACGCTCTGCCCTTGCCACGCGCTGTGCATGGTCTCTCCTCTCCTACCCGCGCGCGCCGGCGGGACCGGCCGCGACGCGCCGCACCAGCAGGCGCGCGATGATGTTAAAGACGAGCGAGACGCCGAGCAGGATGACCGCCAGGGCGACCAGGGCGCTGTAGTAGACTTCCTTGTCGGCCTCGTTGAACTGGTTGGCGATGGCGCTCGCCAGCGTATAGCCCGGGGTGAACAGCGACGGGCTGATCTTGGTCGAACTGTTGCCGATGACCATCGTCACAGCCATCGTCTCCCCCAGCGCCCGCGCCAGGCCCAGGATCGTCGCGCCGATGATGCCCGACCGGGCATAGGGCAGCACCGCCTTCTGAATAACCTCGAAGCGCGTCGCCCCCAGCGCCAGCATGCCCTCGCGTTGCGTGTCCGGCACGGCGCGGATGATCTCCCGCGAGACGGACAGGATGGTGGGCAGGATCATGATGGCCAGGATGACCCCGCCGATGAGCAGGTCGCGCCCAATGGCCGGGCCGCTGAACAACGCGCCGACGACGGGAACCTCGCCAAAGGTGTTCTTGAGCCAGGGTTCGACCGTCCCGCGCATGACGCCCGCCAGCACGAAGAACCCCCACAGACCGTAGATGATGCTGGGGATCGCCGCCAGCAACTCGACGGTGAAGGACACCGGCTCGCGCAGCCAGCCCGGCGCGTACTCGGCCAGGAACAGCGCCGCGCCGATGGCGATGGGCGTCGCCAGCAGCAGGCCGATGACCGACGTCACGACCGTGCCGTAGATGAAAGGCAGCGCCCCAAACGTCTCGAACACCGGGTCCCACGTCGAGCCGAACAGGAACCCCAGCCCGTAGCGGCCGAACGCCAGCCGCGCGTCCCACAGCAACTGGAGCGCGACCAGCAGCAGCACGGCGACTACCGCCGCCGCTAGGACGAGCGTCGTGCCCTCGAACAGCCGGTCGCCGGGGTTTACGCCCCGACGGCCGGCCAACTGTCGCCTACCCTCACTCGGTACCGCAGCCATAGCTATTTCCCTGGGAAGGCCTTCTGGCCGTCCACCGTGATCGAGTTAATCTGCTCCTCCACCTTCGCCACGATTTCCGCCGGCAGCGGGGCGTAACCCAGGGCTTTGGCCTGCGCCTGGCCGTCGTGGCTCATCCACCACAGGTAGCGTGTGAGCGCCACCGCCTTCGCCTGATCCGTCTGCGTCTTGCACACCAGCAGCCACGTCGGCGTCGAGATCGGGTAGGACGCGTCGCCTTCGGCGTTGATGATGCTGAAGCGCAGGTCGGTGGGCAGCGTCTTGAGCGAGCCTTGCAGCGCGGCCGTGACCGCGTCCAGGTTGGGCATCACGTACTTGCCAGCCTTGTTCTTGATGTTGGCATAGGCCAGCTTGTTCTGCGTCGCGTACAGCAACTCGACGTAGCCGATGGCGTTCGGGCTGTTCTTGACCTCGCCCGCCACCCCCGCGTTCCCGTTGCCGCCCAGCCCCGTCGGCCAGTTGACCGACGTCCCCTTACCCACCTTGCTCTTCCAGCCCTCGTTGACCGACAGCCACTCCGTGAAGGCGTTGGTCGTGCCCGAGCCGTCCGAGCGGTGGACGACGGCAATGTCCGCGTTGGGCAAAGTGACGCCCGCGTTCTCGGCCGCGATCTTCGGGTCATTCCACTTCTGGACCGTCCCCTGGAAGATACCCGCGACGGTATCCACTGACAGGTTGAGGGGCTGGGTCAGACCCGGCAGGTTGTAGATGACAACGACCGCGCCCAGCGCCGTCGGGATGTGCAGCGGGTCTTTGCACTTGGCGGCCTTCAACTGCTCCTCGGTCATCGGCGCGTCCGTCGCGCCATAGTCGACCGTCCCCTCCTGGAACTGCTTGATACCCCCGCCGGAGCCAATGGCCTGATAGTTGTTCTTGACCCCTGTTAGCTTGTAATAGTCGTCTACCCACTTGCTATACAATGGGCCGGGGAATGTCGCTCCTGCGCCGGTCAGCGAGTTTGCTTCGCCGGCCACTTTAGGCGCATCGGCCGCTTTCTGCGCCGGCGCCCCCGTTTGTCCGCTGCTCGCCCCCCCGCACGCCGCCACGAGTAGCCCCAACACCAGTGCCACCACCAACACCATCTTTCTCGTCATCCATCCACGCATGTGCAGTTTCTCCCCCATCCGTTAATAGAGCCGTTCCAGCTTCAACTGCCGCTCCTCGATAAACTGTCGAATCTCGGCGCTGTCCTCTACCGTCGTAATCAGCGGTTTCCCATCGCGCCACAGGATAAATTGGTAGACGATCTGTTTGGGCCGCACAGGGTCATTCATCGCATAGACCGGTTGTTCCACCGCCCACCCTTCGGCCAGCGCCCCCTGCAAGCGCTGATACTGACCATTGACAAGCTCGCCGACCATAGGCTTCATCTCCTTGTCGTCAGCCTCCCCTACGGAGAGTGTAACGGACGGGGGTTAAGCCCGATTTAAGGCATTGTTACGAGGATGCTAAATCGGCATTAAACCGGTTTAACAAGCAGCAACACCTGAAAGGTCACAGAGACCTTTCAGGTCTATTTGACACACGAAGAGAGATTACGCAGCGGGGAGAGTAAAAGTGAAGGTTGCGCCGTGGCCTTCGACGCTGGCAGCCCAGATGCGGCCGCCCTGCGCCTCGACGAGGTGGCGGGCGATGGCGAGGCCCAGCCCCGCCCCCATCCCACCGCCGCGCTCGCGGGCGCGGTCCACCTTGAAGAAGCGCTCGAAGACGCGGGGCAGGTCGGCGGCGGCGATGCCCGGGCCCTGGTCGACGACGACAAACTCGGCATCCGCGCCGTCGCCCCGGCTCTGGACGCGGCGGGCGTTCACTCGTACCACGCCGTCCGGCGGCGAGTACTTGACGGCGTTGTCGAGCAGGTTGGTCAGGACACGCGCCGCCTTGTCGAAGTCCGCCAGGACGGTGAGGTCGGTCTCAACGTCCACTATGAGTTGGACGCTGCGCTGCTGGGCCTGGGGGCGCAGCCGCCCGACGGCCGTCTCGACCAGCGCCTGGGCCGCGACGCGCTCCAACTTGACCAGGACGCGGCCATCCTCAATCTGGGTCAGGTCGAGCATGTCGGTGACGAGGTGAGTCAGCGCCGTGACCTCGGTAGCGATGGTGTCAACGAGGGGGCGGATCTCGGTAGCCTCGGCGCTGGCTTGCAAGGCATCGCACAGCAGGCCGAGCGAGGTCAGGGGAGTACGTAACTCGTGGGAGATGTTGGCGACGAAGTCGCGCCGCGCCCGTTGCAGGCGCGTCAGTTCCGTGATGTCATGCAGGGCGACGACGACCTCACCGCCGCCATTGACAATACTTGCCTCGTAGGCCCGCGCGCCCAGCGCCACTTTGAGCGAGCGCCGCTTGCCATCAGCCAGGGTCTCGCCCACGGCGCTGTTAAGGTCGGCGTCACGCAGCCCCTCAATCAGGCTGCGGCCCGCCAGCGTCCCCAACAGCGCCTGGGCATTCTGATTCGCGCCGACGATATGCCGCTGCCCGTTCACGGTCAGCACGGCGTCGCGGGTCGCCGTCTCCAGCCGCGCCAGCCGCCGCTTGAGCGCTTCAGCGTCGGCAGCCGCCGCGTCGTACTCGCGCTGGAAGTAGGCAGCGCGGCGCTCGGCTGCCGCCACCCGCTCGCCGGCGCGCCGCGCCCGCAGCGCCAAGCCGAGCGCCAGGATGAGGCCGACGGCGATGACTAGCCACGCCCACTCGTTCACTAGCCCTCGAAGCGATAGCCGATACCGCGCACCGTCTGGATGCGCTGCGGGTTAGAGGGGTCGGCCTCGATTTTCTCGCGCAGCCAGCGGATGTGGACATCGACGGTGCGCGTGGTGTCGCCCTCGTAGTCGTAGCCCCACACCCGCTCCATGAGCAGGTCGCGCGACAGGACGATGCCCTGGTTGCGCATCAACTCGGCCAGCAGGTTGAACTCCTTGTGGCGCAGCTGCAATTCCTGGCCGTGGAGCGTCGCGCGGCGGCGGATGAGGTCCAGGGACAGGTCGCCCGCCTCGAGTTTCTCCGGGCGGCGCGAGGGGGCGCGGCGCAACACGGCGCGGATGCGGGCCAGCAACTCGCCGGCGCTGAACGGCTTGGTGACGTAATCGTCCGCGCCGCTCTCCAGCCCCACGATGCGGTCCACCTCCCCGCTGCGCGCCGTGAGCATGATGATGGGCGTCTGGCTCTCCTGGCGCAGCGCCCGCGCCACGGACAGCCCGTCGAGGCGGGGCAGCATCAAGTCGAGGATCACCAGGTCGGGTTTGTCGTCCTGCGCCATCTGCAACCCTGTGACGCCATCCGACGCGGTGAGGAGTTCGTACCCCTCCCGCGCCAGGTTCAATCTCAGGGCCTGTTGCAGGACCGGGTCGTCCTCGATGAGCAGGATACGAGGCACAGCGCCTCCTGGCGCGGCTAACTGCGGAAGAAGATCCGCAGCACGGTAAAAATCAGCGCCGCCAGAAGTATACACGCCGGGATAGTCACAATCCAGGCCGTCACGATGCTCCCTGCCACGCTCCACCGTACCGCCGACAGCCGCCGGGTCGCTCCCACGCCCATGATAGCCGTGCTGATGACGTGGGTCGTGCTGAGCGGAAAGCCCAGGCGCGAGGCAGTCTCGATGACGGTCGCCGCCGCCGTCTCGGCCGCGAAGCCGTGGATGGGTTCCAGGCGAACGAGACGGTGGCCCATCGTCCGGATGACCCGCCAGCCTCCCACCGCTGTGCCCAGACCCATCGCCGTCGCCGCTGTCAGCTTGATCCAGATGGGAATGTCCATATCGGCGACGCCGAGATAGGCGGCCAGCGCCAGGGTCATGACACCCATCGTCTTCTGGGCGTCGTTGCCGCCGTGGCTAAAGGCCATAAAGGCCGATGACACAACCTGGAGCCGCCCAAAGAGATGATGGACTTCTGACGGCGTGCGGCGCAGGAACAGGCGCAGCAGGAGGATCATCAGCGCGAAGGCGAACGCGAACCCGATGATGGGCGACAGCACCAGGGGCAGGATGACCTTCTCGACAATGGCCCCCCAATACGGGGCCGTCAGACCGGCTTCAGCGATCACAGCGCCAACAATCCCGCCAATGAGAGCATGGCTCGAACTCGACGGGATGCCGTAGTACCAGGTGATGAGGTTCCAGGCAATGGCTGCTAGCAGCGCCGCGATGACGGCTCGTTGCGTCGCCAGTTCCGCCGGCACCAAGCCGGAGGCAATCGTCTTGGCGACGGCCGTCCCCAACATGGCCCCCACGAAGTTCAGGCTGGCGGCCATGATGATGGCCTGGGACGGGGTCAGGACGCGCGTGGCGACGACCGTAGCAATGGCGTTGGCCGTGTCGTGGAAGCCGTTGATGAAGTCGAAGATTACCGAGAGCGCGAGGACGATGATGAGCAAGAGCAGCGCTTCAGGCATTTTTCAACACCACCGTTTGTAGGACATCGGCGATATCTTCAAAGCGATCGGTGGCGTCTTCCAACCACTCGTAGATTTCCTTCCAACTCATGAAGGCAAACCAGTCGTGGCGCGACGTCGCCACCAGCCGTTCCAGCGCCTGGCGAAAGACCACGTCGCCCTCGTTCTCCAGCCGGTTGACCTCGATGGCGTACTGCCGTGCTGTCGGCAGCGTGCCCTTCTCGCGCAGCAAGGGCATGGCCTGGTTGACCTGCTCGGCGCAGCGGACGATGATATCGGCGAACTGGCGGGCCTCGTCAGTGGGCTGCTCAATCTCGAAGATGACCATCTGAGTGGCCGCCTGCTCCAGCGTATCCAGCGCATCGTCGATGGCGCTCACCAGCGCCTGGGTATCCTCGGAGTCGAGGGGCGTCACCAGCGTCCGGTGCAGGAGGTCGATGACCTCGTGGACGACAAAGTCGCCGTTGTGCTCGATCTCGGTCAACTGGGCGACTTTCAGGGCCGGGCGCTCGTAGTGGTCCATGAGGTCCTTGAGCACGCGCGCCCCGTCGAGCAAGTTGGCCGCGCTCTTCTCGAACCAATCGTAAAAGCGCGTTTCGGCAGGCAGAATTTGAAAGCGAGGCATACGTACGCCCTCCCTTTGTAGCAAAACCTGGATGAATACTGCTTTGGTTATAGCACAACTCGCGCCGCTGGCAAGAAATCCGCCACCAGCGGCTGATGATCGGAAGCCTGTGTCACATCGTACGCGACGCGGATCGTGCGCAGTGTCAGGTCACGGACGAAGATGTAGTCGATAGCCCCTGCCCACCCATCCTCG